>JAFTLM010000259.1 GCA_017455945.1 Clostridia bacterium
GTAGGGTATGGTTATTACGTACTGCTCGCCGTATTTATATTCCTCAACTATCGTTTCGGGAAGCTCTATGCTGTCGTCGGACTCAAAATTCACGGTAACGGTATAGGTATTGGGTGCAAAGCGTCCGATTATCCACACGTCCTGACCCGGCATTACGTCGGGGACTTCGGTGGTTCCGTCACCCCAGTCCCAATGGAAGGTATAACCCTCGGCTGTGGGAGCGTAAGTGCTATGGAAGGCTCCGCTTATATCCGCGCCCTCGGCAAAATCCTGGGCGACTCTTTCAAATTCACTTGAATCGGGGGTCAGTGCGTAAACGAAGGTCAGTGTATACGTAGGTGCTTTGGCACTTGCAGTTACCGTAACGTCACCCGTTATAGCACTTGCGTTTACAGTTACATCTCCGCTACCTTTTACGTAGGTATAGTCAACTCCTGCGGTAAGTTCGCCTTTTCCGTCGATGCTGATACTTATATCGTCGGGATAGAGCCAGTCCTCGTCGGGTGTAAGCGAGAACACCAGATCTTCATCCTGCTCCGCGATATATTTTCCGTGAAGCGCGGTCATATCGTGCACAAGATTTTCAAGTTCAAAAACAACCTCGTGTCCCACGATAATAATTGCTATATCCTCAGAAACCTCAGCCTCCACCACGTCGCATACTCTTGCTTTTGAACTCGACGTCTTGGGAGCTACACCCACTCTCACCATATACTCGGTAGTAATCTCGGGTGCAAGCAGATCGGCTACCTCCTCGTCGTCTCCAAGCACGGTAATGCTGTTGACAACGTCTACGTAATCATACAACCAATCGTCATCTGCAGGCATAACCGGTGTTTCTCCCGCAATGATAGTATAGAGCGCATCTCTCGGAATAGGCTCGTCGCCCTCGGAGAAGAAGAGCTTGCTTCCCTCAATAGTAAGCTTTTGATAGTTAAGCTTTACGTTTACGTGGTCGGTGGAGTCGTTCTCGCCAAGCTCTATAGACTCTTCAACCGTTTGGTCTACGCCGTCAACCCTGTGAATCTGTGTATGATTCAATTCTATTTTGTCAACGAACAGCGGGATATCGTTACCGCCCGCAAAGCCCTCTGACGCCGACATTCTGATGACGATATTAAAGTCCACGCTTGCACTGTGTGTCTTCTCGTCCGCAGACGTAACCGTTTCAACTATCGGATTGATGTTTTCGATATTTAACGCGGTATCCTGTCCAAGCGTATAGTTATAGCTTGCGGAATACGCTTCTTTTTCCGTATCTGTATTGGTTACGTTTACAGACTCTATCTTGAAATATTTTGAAACGTTTGCTTTTACTCCGAAGTCACAAAGTGCATTTTCAAGTGTGTTGATAACCTCTTCGAATCCGTCGTCGGTAACCTGGAGACACTTGACGTACACTGTACCTCCGCCGTGAGTTGCAGCTCCGCCGTAATCTCCCGTAGCGGCATTTTCAAATCTGTTGACCGCATCGGCGTCAAGATTGTCTTCCGCATTAAGGGCGGTTTTTACAAGTGCGGTGTTTATGTAGTTCTTACCCGCCGCACCGCCGTTTCGTCCGCTGCCCGATTTTCCGTCATAGGCAGAATACTCGTTTGCGGAATCGGCAGTACCCGTGGTAACGGTCTCTGTAACCGATGAACCGTTATATCCGTTTGCAAAATTATAGTGACCTCCGCCACCGCCGCCGCCTGCTATCATAAGCACGGTCTCGGTGCCGTCGCTTTTTATCAATGCCGCCTTGGAGTGCTTTCCGCCGCCGCCCGCAGTTGCCCACTTGGAGCTGTTGTCGGTACCGTTAACCCCCCTAACTATATCCACTACGTCACCCTTGTCAAGGTGAACGTAGCCCTGAACGTATCCGCCGGTTCCGCCGGTTCCTCCCGAGCCGCTTCCGAACAGAGAGTTACCTCCGTCGCCGCCGTTTCCTCCCCAAAGTTGGAGAAGATACCAGCCGGTTACTTCTATGGTGTGCTCGAACTCCACAACAGAATTGGTATCGAAATCAATAACATGGTTTACTCCTTCGGTATCGGGAGTAATATTGTGTTCCTGGGTCGTTGTGGATTTTACATTGAGAGTATACGTATAGAGGTTGTCCTGCTCGGAATAATCCACCGATTTGGTATAGGTAGCCATAAACTTACCTATCTGCTCATGACGTGAGCCGGGAATCTCTATGGTAGAAACATCTGATATGCTAAGTTTACCGTTTTCATCGTGCTTAACCGGCTCACCGACTTTAGCAACGCCGTTCTGCTTCACCGTAACGGGAAGCTTTACGGTATAGTCAGACCTGGTGTTAGGTGCCACCGTAACCACGTTCGGGTCATCGACTTCGCCGTCAAATATAAGCTTTCCGCCCGCATCCTCAATGCGGTACATACCTATTTTCTCGATAAAATCATACTCATAATCGTAGCTTTCCAGATTTCCTCGAACGTCGGTATAATGGTCGTAAAACATCTGGTTTACGTAGAACACGGTACCCGGTGTATTAGCCTGCAGGTCGTGGGCGTGTGCCTCCAACCGCTAAGGCATATTGACCGAGCCGCAATCCTCGCCAAGCTCCACAACCACTTCACGTTGCTCTCCCGAAATATTGGCTACAATCGTTATAGGACATTTATAAGAGGAATCCTGATGTCTGAAGATGGGCACGTTATTACCGCCCATAAAGCCTGTACTGTAGGTAAAGGTAAGCTCTATCTGCACAGAACCGCCGAGATTTCTTTCTCCGTCAAGCAATGACACGTGTTTAAGCGATATCTTTTCGTGGTTCACCTCGTCGTGGTGAGGCTCCCAGGAGAAATCTATCTCAGAACTGTCGGAGTTCACCGCCGTCATTCCGCCCGCCATAGGAATGGTATAGGGGCTGAAGCAGTTCTCAAAGGTAAGATCACCCAGGAAAGAGTAATCGTCGTTGTCAAGATAGGTTATACCAAGCGCGCCGCCCGTAGAAGAGGGGTTGCTTTCGGTAAGATAGGCTGCCGCATCGGCAATATCTGCGTACTCGGTGTTCTTGCCGTTTACCGTAGAAACAAAGAAAGACGAGCCGCCTCCGCCTCCGCCTACGTTGGACGCGATAAGCACGCTTGTCATAAGACCGCCCGAACCGCCTGCATAACCCGCGCCGCCTCCGCCTCCGCGAAGCTCGCCCGAGCCGCCCGCACCGCCGTTTCCGTCAACCGTACCGAACCAGGTATCGGGAGCCACCGCTTCTGCGTCGGTAATTCCCAGCATACTGTCTGAAACCTTTCCGGGGACGTTGGAGGCACCCTTACCTACGTAAGAGGTTGAAGAACCGGAGGACTTTCCGTTAGAACCCGAGAAATAGGTTCCGGCTATGACGTTATCACCGCTTACCGTACCCGAAGTGCCGCCGATGCTACCGCCGTCGCCTCCGTGTGCGGCTTTACCCGCAATAGCACCCGAGTCGGGTGTAGCTCCGCCGCCGCCTCCGCCTCCGGCAATCATAATAAATTTGGTAACTCGGTCTGCCTCGGTTATATCATCCTTTGAAAAATCGAAATCCGAATACAGGGCGTCAAATCTTCCCTCGTTATAGAGGAACACCGCGGAATATCCTCCGCCTCCGCCCACGGTATAGCTTCCCACAAGACCGTGTCCGCCGCCCGTACCGTTGGCACCGCCTCCTGTGTGAGCTTTCTGTGTTGCCTGACCGTTACTTCCCAGGGTATAATACAGCGTCTGTCCTGCCGTAAGATACACTTTTCCGTATACGTGTCCGCCTTTTCCTCCCGAGCCTGCTCCCTCAACGTCGGCACCTGCGCCGCCCCAGAGGTCAAGGAGATACCAGCCGTCTTTAACAACAGAATACACTCCCTTTTCCGCAGTAAGAACAATCTTTCCGTTAGCACCCGGAACGATGTTGCTTACCTCTTGGCGTGTTGGCTTGGACATTATTGTTGATGCCAGCGTATAGGTTCCGTTTCCGTTGTCGGTAAGTGTTGTGCTGTGTTCTATATTTACACCGTTAAGTGTAATATATCCAATGCTTTGAGCGCTGTTGGGAACGTAA
Organism: Clostridia bacterium; assembly: GCA_017455945.1. GTDB lineage: Bacteria > Bacillota > Clostridia > Oscillospirales > CAG-272 > RGIG8775. The sequence continues at coordinate 4,043 of JAFTLM010000259.1, forward strand.
GCCGCATCCAACGCCTCAGCACTTGCCAAAGGAGCGTATATATAGGTCTGCAAAAGTATGCATATAACGAGAAGAACGGAAAAAATCCGCTTTTTTGATACAGACATATTTACACCTCCTGTAATATTTTTATATGAAGCCATAGCATGGTAGTTTATTATAGCACAAAAGATTAAAAATATCAATACCTTTTGAAAAATATTTCACACAATCAAGTATATTAAAAATACCGCAGATTTCAAACGTTTTGTATTGACAAAACAAGAAAACCTCGGTATTTAACCGAGGTTTTCTGCCGTGAAATCCGAAATTCAATTTTTACCGTCGTTACAGTCAGCCGGAGGGAACGACATCACCTCAGGCTCATACGTCAAAGGATTGTGCTTGCACTGAGGCAAAAGCCAATCCAAAATCTTAGCGGTACACTTGCAACAGAGATTCAAATCAAGGTGATGAAAGTCATACTCTGAACCATATCCGAAATAATGGTCAAAGCGGCAATTTTCCTGAAAATCCAATGCGTCAAATTTTTCGCCGCACATATTGCATATTTGAGTTGGCAATTCGTTATTTTTTTCTGCCTCAACAGGATTAAAATCCAATTTCTTAATCATTGCAGGTGCCCTCTTTTTGAAATTTCTTAGTTTTTCGGGTTGAACGGTGCGCACTTATAAAAGAGTGCCATATCTCCGTCTTGCGTATCCTCGGTTTCGAGATAGTAGAAATGTACGACCATCGTGCGTTCTTTCTCATTCCATTCAACAGCGGGCGGAGTAAAGCTGTCATAAAGAGCACGCGCCTTATCCACGTCAAGGGTTTCAAGGAGTGTTTCAAGCTCGTCACAAGGCTCATACGAAAGAATTACACCAAGCTTTTCGGCAGAAAGAGACTCAACGGGTGCACCATCCTTAAAGACCAGAGAGGTCTTTCCCTTGCAAACTCTGGAATAAAGCCCCTGTTCAAGATTGTAATGCTCTGTATAATACCCCTCTCCTTGATCGTAAGGGTGCAGTTCTCCGTCGTTCATATCGGTAAGAGCCGCCCGCGCCTCCTCTATTGTTTCGAACTCACCGACAACCTTGCCGTTTTCATCAAAAATACCGTATCTGACCATCTTTTTCTCCTTTTCAACTTGATAATATTTCAGTAATTTGGAACTACACAGTAATCATATCACATTTTGTCGTTAAAGTCAAGAACACTTTATGATTATACATTATACCAAAAACGATTTCGGAAAAAAGCGACATTTTTTGACAGGAATCAACTTTTTTTCAAGAATTGGGAGACAAACAGCTTTCGCATATGCTAATCAAATACCCGAAAGACAATATCTTGACGAAAAATATGAAATGCTCTCGAAGGAACAATTGGAAAACATTCTTCTGGATTATCACAACAGCGGTAGCCTAAGTAGACTTGAACCGATAAGCCCGACGTCTATAAATTTTCGTGTCTTTGGGCGTCACTCGCCTTGAAAAGTCCGCACTTGTCTGCGGCTCACGTCACCCAAATCCATCAAAAATTTATTAGACGGCGGGTGCAC
>JAFTLM010000260.1 GCA_017455945.1 Clostridia bacterium
TCGGAACTCCGCTTTTCTTTGACACAAAAGGCGCAAAGAAAAGCTCCCAAAAGAAACGCCGAGTGCCTGCGGGCACAAAAGGTCGCTTTTTTGCAAAAAAGCTCCGCAAAAAACCTTTCTGGACTTGGCGAGTGCGAACACATCCCTCGCCGCTAAACTAACGTTGGTTTTATTTTCCGCCGAGATTCTCGAAAAATTCAAGAAGTCTGAATCTTACTTTATAGGTAGCTTTCTCGCTTTCGGTGATGACCTTGTATTGGTCGGGTGTAAACCCGACGGCTACAAATTCCTCCGCGGGCTTTACGGCGATAGACGTGCAGAGTTTGGGGAAGAGAACGCACCACCAGTTTTTTCCCTCGGCTTCGCCTATTTTGACCTTTACCGAGAGGTAGTTGCCCGCAGGAAAGCAGAAGCGTTCGTAATCTTTGGTGGGATAGTACTCCTCGCAGATTTCAAGCGCCACGCTTTCAAAACAACCGTGTCGGGCAAGCTCAGCCGCCGCGGCTTTCTCTATTTCTGAGCTGTGGTTGGCTATGATAACGGCGGCTTCGTCTCGGCTTGCTACTCCCGATATCAGAGGCGTGGTTTGCTCCAGCACGGCGTCTCTGACTTTCAGCTTCAGGCTTTGGTCGGCTTCGCTGTCGGAGTTGGCTATAACGTGGAGGCGGAGAACCTTGTCGTATATTTCGCCTTCTCCGTGTATGGGCAGTATGCAAAAAAGCAGTAGAAGGCAAAGCGTGGCTACGGTAAGCAGTGTAAGTATCGTGTCTGTTGACGGCTTCATTTGAAAAATCCTTTCTTTTTCGTTTACCATTTATTGTGTCCATATGCAAAAACGGATATTCATATGAATAAAAATTCACTAAAATATTCATTATTGTGCAACATTGCACAAAATATTGAGATTTATTTTTTAAAATTATATAAAATTTGTATTGACTTTTGACAATATGCGATGTATAATAATACACGTAATATGAATAAAAATTCACAAGGAGATAAAAATCATGCTTAACAAAGAAAACATCAAAAAAGTAGTTCTCGCTTATTCGGGAGGACTTGACACCTCTATAATCATTCCGTGGCTCAAGGAAAACTACAACAACTGCGAGGTTATCGCGGTTTCGGGTAACGTAGGTCAGAGCGACGAGCTTGAGGGCCTTGAGGAAAAGGCTATCAAGACGGGTGCCTCCAAGATTTACATTGAGGACCTTACAGAGGAGTTCGTTGACGACTACATCATTCCCACAGTAAAGGCAGGCGCACTTTACGAGGAATATATGCTCGGTACTTCCTTCGCACGTCCCATCATAGCAAAGAGAATTGCTGAAATCGCTCTCGCAGAGGGTGCTGACGCTATCTGCCACGGCTGCACCGGTAAGGGTAACGACCAGGTTCGTTTTGAGCTTGCCATCAAGGCTTTCGCTCCCAAGATGCCCATCATCGCTCCCTGGCGTGAGTGGACAATCAAGTCCCGTGAGGAGGAGATCGAGTACGCGGAGGCACACAACGTTCCTCTTAAGATAAACAGAGAGACAAACTACTCTAAGGACAAGAACCTCTGGCACCTTTCTCACGAGGGTCTTGACCTTGAGGACGCGGGCAACGAGCCTATGTACGAGAAGAAGGGCTTCCTTGAAATGGGCGTTTCTCCCATCGATGCTCCCGACGTTCCCACATACATCACTCTCGACTTTGAAGAGGGTAAGCCCGTTGCGTTCAACGACAAGAAGATGAGCGCAAAGGAAATTATCCTTGAGCTCAACAAGGTTGGCGGAGCTAACGGTATCGGTCTTCTTGACATCGTTGAGAACCGTCTTGTAGGTATGAAGTGCCGCGGCGTTTACGAGACTCCCGGCGGAGCTATTCTCTATGCGGCTCACAACTACCTTGAGACGATCTGCCTTGACAAGTACACAATGCACAAGAAGCAGGAGCTTTCAATCACATTCGGTGAGCTTGTTTACAACGGTCAGTGGTACACACCTCTCCGCGAGGCTATTTCCGCGTTCGTTGACAAGACCCAGGAGCACGTAACCGGTAAGGTTAAGCTTAAGCTCTACAAGGGCAACATCATCAAGGCGGGCGTATGGAGCGACTGGTCGCTCTACTCCGAGGAGATCGCAACCTTTGGCGAGGACAACGTATACAATCAGGCTGATTCGGCAGGATTTATCAACCTCTTCGGTCTTCCCATCTCTGTTCAGGCTCAGGTTAAGAAAAAGAACGAGAACAAATAATTTTACACTTAAAAGGAGCTGTCTCTTTTGAGGCAGCTCTAATAAGTCTTATTCCAAATATTTGAGGTTTACTATGAAAAAAGTTTTTATTGACGGAAGCGCCGGCACTACGGGGCTTCGTATTTACGAGAGGCTTTCGGAGAGAAGCGATATTGAGCTTATAAAGCTCAGCGACGCCGAACGCAAGGACCCCGATGCACGTAAAAAGGCTATAAACGCCAGTGACATCACCTTCCTTTGCCTTCCCGACGACGCGGCAAGAGAGTCGGTGTCCTTCGTGGAGAACTACAGCACGGTCATCATTGACACTTCTACGGCTCACAGAACAAATACCGCGTTTGCTTACGGATTTCCCGAGCTTTCGGCGGCACATTTTGAGAAGCTGAAGGCTTCAAAAAGAATTGCCGTTCCCGGCTGTCACGCCAGCGGATTTATCGCCCTTGTGTACCCTCTCGTCGAAGCAGGACTTGTTGACAAGGATATCAAGCTGACCTGCTTTTCACTGACAGGCTATTCGGGCGGCGGAAAAAAGATGATAGCCGAATACGAGGGTGAGGAAAGAGACGTTCTTCTCGACGCTCCCCGTCAGTACGGTATTTCTCAGTCTCACAAGCATCTTCCCGAGATGGTGGCTGTTACGGGAATAGAATCGGCTCCCATATTCTGCCCCATAGTCGCTGACTTCTACAGCGGAATGGAGGTTACCGTTCCTCTCTTCGCTTCCGAGCTTAAGGGAAGTGTGGAGGACATCAAAAAGGTGTATTCCGAAAAATACAACACAAGCATAGTAAAGTATGCCGAGAACTTTGACGAGAGCGGATTTGTGTCTGCGGGCAGGTTCTCTATGCTCGATTCTATGGAAATTTCGGTTTCGGGCAACGGCGAACGCATTCTCCTTGTTGCCAGATACGACAATCTTGGCAAGGGCGCATCGGGTGCGGCACTCGAATGTATGAATATCGTAATGGGTGCGGAGCCCACTACAGGACTTAATGTTTAAGAGGTGCGAAATGATAAAACAGATAGACGGCGGCGTTTGCGCCGCAAAAGGATTTAAAGCTAACGGCGTTCATTGCGGAATCCGCAAGAACAGAACAAAACGCGACCTTGCTCTTATTTTCAGCGAGGCTTCGGCATCGGCGGCAGCTGTATACACCACCAATCTGGTAAAGGGAGCTCCGCTTACCGTTACAAAGGCACATATCGCCGACGGAAAGGCTCAGGCGGTTATCTGCAACAGCGGAAACGCAAATACCTGCAACGCAAACGGCATCGAAATTGCCGAGGGTATGAGCGACCTTTTGGCAAAGGAGCTTGGAATTAAGGCAGAGGACGTTGTGGTGGCTTCCACCGGCGTTATCGGTCAGCCCCTTGACCTTGCTCCCATCGCATCGGGTATCCCCTCACTTTGCTCTGGACTTTCTTCCGATTTTGAGGCAAGCAAGCTTGCGGCTGAGGGTATTATGACCACAGATACAAAGCTCAAGGAAATATCCTTCAGCTTCAATATCGGCGGCAAGGAGTGCAAGATAGGCGGTATTGCCAAGGGAAGCGGTATGATTCACCCCAACATGGCAACAATGCTGGTATTCATCACCACCGACTGTGCGGTGTCCTCAGAGATGCTTCAGGCGGCTCTTTCCGAGGACGTCAAGCACTCGTTCAATATGGTAAGCGTGGACGGAGACACCTCCACAAACGATATGGTTACGGTACTTGCCAACGGTATGGCGGGCAACGCCGAGATTTCTTCCGAGGGTGCCGAGTTTGACCTCTTCAAGGAGGCTCTGGCAAAGGTAACGACATATCTCTGCCGTGAGATAGCACGCGACGGCGAGGGTGCCACAAAGCTTCTTGAATGCAAGGTTTCGGGTGCCAAGAACGAGGCGACGGCAAAGGTCGTGGCTAAATCGGTTATCTGTTCTTCGCTTTTCAAGGCGGCTATGTTCGGTGCCGACGCCAACTGGGGCCGTGTGCTTTGTGCCATAGGCTACAGCGGTGCGGAGGTGGACGTTGCAAAGGTTGACGTTTCCTTTGTTTCCGAGGCGGGAAGAATTGACGTGTGTAAGAACGGTGCGGGCATCGATTTCTCCGAGGAAAAGGCGAAAGAGATACTCACAAAGGACGAGATACAGATAATTATCGGTCTTGGCGACGGCAACGGCTCTGCTTGCGCGTGGGGCTGTGACCTTACCTACGATTACGTAAAGATAAACGGCGATTACAGAACTTAATTCACAGGAGACGGATATGAATCTTACAAACGCACAAAGGGCGGGCATCATAGTTGAGGCTCTCCCGTACATACAGAAATACAACAACAAAATCATCGTAGTCAAATACGGCGGAAACGCAATGATAAACGAGGAGCTTAAGGAAGCCGTTATGGGCGACCTTGTATTGCTCTCAATAATCGGCATCAAGGTCGTACTTGTACACGGCGGCGGTCCCGAGATAACCGATATGCTCGCCAAGATAGGCAAGAAGAGCGAGTTCGTAAACGGTCTCCGCGTTACCGACAAGGAAACGGTAGACATCGTTCAGATGGTGCTTGCGGGCAAGATAAACAAGAATCTTGTAAATCTTATTGAGAACAAGGGCGGTAAGGCTGTGGGACTTTCGGGAATCGACGGTCATATGATAGAAGCAAAACAGCTTGATCCCGTGCTGGGTTACGTGGGCGAGATAACAAACGTGGACGTCACTCCCATATTTGACGTTCTTGAAAAGGGCTACATTCCGATAGTTTCCACGGTAGCCTGCGACAAGGAAGGGAACACCTACAACATCAATGCCGACACCGCGGCGGCGAAGATTGCGGGTGCACTCGGTGCGGAAAGCCTTATTTCCATGACCGACATTGCGGGAATTCTCCGCGATAAGGACGATTCCTCCACTCTTATTCCCAAGATAACGGTAGCAGAAACTCCGGGGCTTATTGAGGACGGCGTTATTTCGGGAGGTATGATTCCCAAGGTTGAGTGCTGTACCACGGCTATCAAAGAGGGCGTCCGCAAGGTCTTTATCATCGACGGACGTATTCCTCACGCAATTCTTATTGAAACTCTTACCGACGAAGGTATCGGTACAATGTTTGTAGGTTGATTATGAATATTAAAGAAAAAGACAAAAAGTATATAGCCAACACTTACGCCCGCTTTGACCTTTGCTTGAAAAGCGGAAAGGGCTCGCTGGTGTACGACGAAAACGGCAAGGAGTATATAGACTTGGGTACGGGTATCGCCGTAAACAGCTTCGGTGTTGCCGACGGTGAGTGGATAGAAGCGGTTACAGCCCAGCTTAACACGCTTCAGCACTCCTCCAACCTCTATTATTCCGAGCCCTGCGCTCTTCTTGCCGAGACCCTTTGCAGCCGCACGGGAATGAGCAAGGTGTTTTTCTCCAACTCGGGTGCCGAGGCAAACGAGTGTGCCATCAAGGCGGCGAGAAAATACGCCGCAGACAAAAAGGGCAAGGACTACTACACGATAATTACGCTTAAAAACAGCTTTCACGGAAGAACCATAACCACTCTGGCGGCTACCGGTCAGGACGTGTTCCACAACGATTTCACGCCCCTTACCGAGGGCTTCGTTTACGCCGAGGCTAACAACCTTGAGGACGTAAAGCGGCTGGCTGAAGAAAACAAGTGTGCCGCCGTTATGATGGAGGTAGTTCAGGGCGAGGGCGGAGTTATTGCCCTTGACCGCGATTTCGTCGTGGGCGTGGCAAAGCTTGCCGAGGAAAAGGACCTGGTGCTTATCTGCGACGAGGTTCAGATCGGCAACGGACGAAGCGGAATGCTTTACGGATATATGAATTACGGCATCAAGCCCGATCTTGTAAGCACCGCAAAGGGACTTGGCAACGGACTGCCCCTGGGCGCGACGCTCTTCTCCGAAAAGCTTTCGGGCGTGCTGGGTGCGGGAATGCACGGTTCCACTTTCGGCGGGAACCCCGTGGCATGTGCGGGTGCGCTTAACGTCATCTCACGTATAGACGATAAGCTTCTTGCCGAGGTGCGTGAAAAATCCAAGTACATATTTGACACCCTCTCTTGCGCCAAGGGCGTGAAGAGCGTAAGCGGAATGGGACTTATGATAGGCGTTGAGACCGAGCGTGACGCATCCGAGGTCATTGCCGAATGTATGGAGCGAGGCGTGCTCCCCATAAAGGCGAAGACCAAAGTGAGACTGCTCCCCGCTCTCAACATTCCCATGGAACAACTTAAAAAAGCAATAGAAATTCTTATGGAGGTATGCGCAAAATGAAGCATTTACTCAAGCTCTCCGATTGGAGCACAGAAGAAATAAAAGAAACACTCGACCTTGCCGATAAGCTTAAGGCTGAAAAAAAGGCGGGCATCGAGCACCATATTCTCAAGGGAAAGACCCTTGGAATGATATTTGAAAAATCGTCCACCAGAACCCGAGTTTCCTTTGAGGTGGGTATTCACGACCTGGGCGGAAGCGGTTTGTTCCTCTCCTCCCGCGATCTGCAGATAGGACGCGGAGAGCCCATTGAGGACACGGCTCGCGTGCTTTCACGTTACGTTGACCTTATTATGATAAGAACCTTTGAGCAGGAGAAGGTTGAAAAGCTTGCGGAGTACGGCTCTATTCCGATTATCAACGGTCTTACCGACTACTGCCACCCCTGCCAGGTGCTTGCCGACCTTATGACTATCCGTGAGCACAAGGGCAAAACCGAGGGACTTAAACTTTGCTACATCGGTGACGGAAACAATATGACCAACTCGCTTATCGTAGGCGGTATCAAGATGGGTATGGAGGTAGCCGTTGCTTGTCCCAAGGGCTACGAGCCCGATGCCGAGCTTATGAAGTGGGCGAGTGAGAACGGAAAGTTCACCTGCACCGAGGATATCCTTGAGGCGGCAAAGGGTGCTGACGTGCTCTACACCGACGTTTGGGCGTCTATGGGTCAGGAAGCCGAAGCCGAGGAACGCAAGAAGATATTCAAGAATTACCAGATAAACAATTCCGTAATGGCTGTTGCAAACGAAAAGGCGATGGTTATGCACTGCCTCCCCGCACACAGAGGCGAAGAGATTACCGCCGAGGTGCTTGAGGCACACGCAAACGAAATTTTCGACGAGGCGGAGAACCGTCTCCACGCGCAGAAAGCCGTTATGGTCAAGTGTATGGAATAAATTCTTACAACAAAAAGGAGCTGATTTCAGCTCCTTTTCTATATTTAGTGGATTGTAAATTATAGCTTAGCGGCGAGGGGTGTGTTCGCACTGCACCCATAAGAGCCCCCACGCCAGTGGGTGCGAGTCAAGGCTGCATAAGCCTTGTCGCTCACCGCAGTGAGCGAAACTCTCCAAACGGCGTTTTTCTTTTTGCGAACTTTTTCTTTTTGCGCCTTTGGCTTCCAAAAGAAAAAGTGGACTAACGGTTTGGATAGCTTTATTTCAGTAGGCTTACAGCGGTTTTGTAAGGCATAATTCGGAACTCCGCTTTTCTTTGACACAAAAGGCGCAAAGAAAAGCTCCCAAAAGAAACGCCGAGTGCCTGCGGGCACAAGAGGTCGCTTTTTGCAAAAAGCTCCGCAAAAA
>JAFTLM010000261.1 GCA_017455945.1 Clostridia bacterium
ATTTATCTTCTTATTTTTAAATTATTTGCCAACAAAAAGCGGTGTGAAATTCAAAAAGACAGCAGAGGTCATAATAAATTTAATATCATCGTATTCAAATGACGACGGAATGTCGTAAAGACCGTGGATATGTCCGAAGTAACATCTTTTTACGTTGAACTCTTCTAAAACTGTAAGAATTTCTTCACACACAAAATCACCCCATACGGGAGGAAAGTGAAGAAACACCACCTTTTCAAATTCCGAGCTCAGCTTTTCGCCCTCTTTAAGGCTTGCCTTTATCCGAGCGGCTTCGCGTGATACAATCTTCTGATAATCTGCGGTCTTGGGCATAGTAGCAATTTTGTCATCGTTGTACCAGCCGCGGCTTCCGCATATTACCAGTCGGTCTGCAATATGCGCGTTGTTGTGCAATATTTTTACCGTGTCTATTTTGTTTTCTTCAAAAAAAGCGTTTACTTTTGAAAGAGTGGACCACCAGAAATCGTGGTTGCCCTTTCCGATTATTTTTGTTCCGTTTAAAGAGTTCAGAAATTCAAAATCGCTTTTCGCCTCGTCAAGCGTCATCGCCCACGAAACGTCTCCGTTTACCACCACCGTGTCTTCGGGAGTTACAAGACGGTTCCAGTTGTTTTTTATTCTGTTGATGTAGTCTTTCCATTTTGTGCCGAATACTTCCATAGATTTGTCGGTGCCGGCGTTTGTGGAAAGGTGCAGATCCGAAAGAACGAAAACCGCCATATCCTTCTCCTTAAATTTTTTTTGTGATGTGTATAACAGCCTGTTTTGTGTGTAATAATACTATTGTCTTACGGTTGCATCCGTGTGATGCGGTTGTAAGAATATTATTTGAGGCAGGTAAGAAATGAACTCAAATGAGCAGAAGAAGTGCTGTGACCATATCAAGGGAATCAGCTGTGACGTGAAGAACTGCGTTCATCACGACGGCGAGACCTATTGCACAGCAGAGTGTATTGCGGTAGGTCCCAGCCACGCAAACACAAGCGCGGATACTATCTGCGCCACGTTCAAGCAAAAGGGCGAGTAAGCCCTTCTCCCCCGCGTAATGCGGGGGAGTTTTTTATTTTGCGAAATCGTATACCTTTTCAAGCATATCCGAGACGTCGATAACGTCCTTGAAATTGACCTTTCTGTCGGCGAGACCGCGCAAAGGCTTCGTTATTTCTGTGTTTGTAAGCTGTGAAAGCATATCCAGAGCCTCAAGATCGTCATCGGGCTTTTTACCGGAAAGTGACTTGAAAACGTCGGCGGCGAACTTGTAGGGGCTGGCGGTGGAAGCAACTACCATAGGAGTTTTATCACCGCTGTCCTTTAAATACTTGTTTGCACAGCAAAGTGCGACAGAAGTGTGAGTGTCAGCAAGATAACCGTCGGTGTTGAGTGTAGCCTTGATCGTTTCCGCGGTTTCGGCTTCGTCGGCGTAGTAGCCTATAAAAGTCTCATTTATCTTTGCAAGAAGATCTGCGGAAATTTTGTAAGCTCCCGTCTCCTTGAGCGACGCCATATACTCAGCGGTTTTTGCACTGCCTGCTGTGAAGTAAAGAAGCCTTTCAAGGTTGCTGGAAATAAGAATATCCATAGAGGGCGACATGGTAAGATGGAATTTTCTGTTTCTGTTGTATTCGCCCGTGCGAAGGAAATCGGTAAGTACGTTGTTGGTGTTTGAAGCACAGATAAGCTTTCCTACCGGAAGTCCCATAAGCTTTGCCAGATATGCCGCAAAAATATTGCCGAAGTTACCTGTGGGTACGCAGTAATTTACCTTGTCGCCAAGCTTGATTTTGCCCTCGTTCAAAAGGTCACAGTAAGCGGATATGTAGTAAACTATCTGAGGAGCAAGACGACCCCAGTTTATTGAGTTTGCACTGGAGAGGAAGAAGCCCGCATCATTCAGCTTTTCAGCCGCTTCGCTGTTGCCGAATATGGCTTTTACGCCGTTTTGCGCATCGTCAAAGTTACCTCTGATGGCGCAAACGTTTACGTTTGAACCTTCCTGGGTCGCCATCTGAAGCTTCTGAACGCGGCTTACACCATCCACGGGGTAATAAACCATTATCTTGATTCCGTCAATATCCTTGTAGCCCTCAAGTGCAGCCTTTCCCGTGTCTCCCGATGTGGCAACGAGAATCAGAGCGGTGCGTTTTTCCTCGTTCTTAACGAGTGCTCTTGAGAGAAGTCTGGGCATAATCTGAAGTGCCATATCCTTGAAAGCGGACGTGGGACCGTGCCAGAGTTCAAGTGAGTAAAGTCCGTCGCGAACTTTGGCGAGAGGCGCACATCCTCCCTCAAAGCTTTCTGCCGAATAAGCTTTTTCGCAATCTGAAATAAGCTCGTCGTAGGTGTAGTCTGTGAGGAACTTTGCCAGAATTTTTGCCGCCCGTACGGGGTAGCTGTCTTTGCAAAGCGCCGATATTTCGTCACCTGTCAAAGCGGGAATGCTTTCGGGCACGAACAGACCGCCGTCGCTTGCCAGTCCTTGCTTTATCGCCATAGAACCGCTTATTTTTTTTGCGTTTGTGTCACGTGTGCTTTGGTATAACATTTTTTGTCTCCTATTGTATTTTAATGTAGATTTTTATTTATGAAATTATAAGCATTTTGATAGAAAATTTTATCTGTTTGTGATTCGGAATAATTGAGCTTTGCCAGACGTTCGGCAAGATTGGTCATTTCCGAAACGTTTTTTAAACCATGAGGAAGAAAATCGGTACCGTCAAAGTCACAGCCGAGAGCGACCGTGTCTTCTCCGCCCAGCGACATATAATGCTCAATATGCTTTACCACGTCGTCAACGCTTGCGCTTTCTTTCCCGTTCAAATGAAGATTGCAAAGCGAAATGCCAACCACTCCGCCAAGCTTTTTTATCATCTCAAACTGACCGTCACGCAGATTTCTGCTGTGAGGACAGACCGAGTAGGCGTTTGAATGAGATGCCATTACGGTTTTGCCCTGTGATTTCGCGGCATCAAGTATTTCTTCCGCCGTCTTTTCCGAAGCGTGGGAAATATCGGTTATTATTCCAAGCCTGAAACACTCGTTTATCACTTGCTTTCCGAAGTCGGTTAAGCCCTCGTTTGTGTCGTGGGCGCCGCCTATGATAGACGAGCCGCCCCACACGGGAATCAGAAATCTTACACCGCGTGCGTGAAGCACCTTCAAACGGTCAAGCCGTCCGCCAAGAAGCCTTGCGTCCTCAACTGACAGGAGTATTTTTTTCCGTTTTTCTCGGTTAAAAGACGTGCCGTTTCTCACGTAAGCAAAGTCGCCGTCAAGCCGTTCAACTTCAAAATTGAGGTAATCGACAATTTTGTGAAAGGCGAAAAACGCAGACTCATCGGCTATCCGGCAATCCGACCATACCGCCATTATCTGGGCGTAGTCGTCGTATTGTGAGAGCTTTTCCAAAGATACGTCCTTTGGGGAGGTGTCCAGGTGGAAATTATTTGTGTAAATTTTGTGCGGTGTGTCGCAGTGAAGGTCAAATAATCTCATCAAAAATCCTTTCATCGGGGGCGGAAAGCGTCCTCCATATGTTCAATTTTAAGAAGTGCGGGTTTTGTGGAAAACGCTACGTCTTGCAGATAAATCTCAATGACGTCAAAACGTACCATTTTGTCGTTTTCTTCACAACCGTTACGCTTATATAAATATGCTTTTGCGGCAGCAATCGTGCGTTTTTGCTTTGCCGCATCGACCGCATCGGAGGGATTGCCGTAATCAAATCCGTATACCTTGTGAGCCACTCGGGTTTTAACCTCCACAAAAACGGTAAAGTCTTTGTTTTCGGCAATTATGTCTATCTCGTTGTGACCCGCGCGGTAATTGCGTTCAAGAATTTTGTATCGGTTTTTCTTGAGATGCTTTACGGCTATGTCTTCTCCGAAACGCCCTGTTTCGGTAGTGGTTTTAGTTTTCATTTTTCTTCGTCAAGAAACCTTATGAATTTGGTTCTGTGTATGGGTGAAGGACCGTGTTCTCTCAGTGCATCCATATGTGCCTTTGAACCGTAGCCCTTGTTTTGGGCTATACCGTAAACGGGATATTCGCGGTCAAGGTCAAGACACATTCTGTCTCGCGTTACCTTTGCCAGAATGGACGCGGCGGCAATGCTCGGGGAAATGGCGTCCCCGTGTATAACCGCACGCGCATCAAGAGGAAAGTCTCTGCATACGTTTCCGTCTATAAGAGCAAAATCGGCAGTGACGTCAAGTCCCTCAATAGCTCTACGCATAGCCAGGAGCGTTGCTTCAAGAATGTTAATCTCGTTTATTTCTTCCACCGTAGCCTGAGCAATAGAAAACGAAACCGCCTTTTCGGTGATTACGTCAAACAAAGCCTCTCTCTTCTTCTCGCTCAGCTTTTTTGAGTCGTTCAAGCCTTCGATTTCGCAATCAATAGGAAGAATGCAAGCGGCGGCAACCACGGGACCGCACAAAGGCCCCCTGCCTGCCTCATCAACTCCGCAGATGTTAAGATATCCTTTTTCGGAGTATTCTTTTTCAAGTGTGTACTCAAGCATTGCCGTCCTCCACGTTGTCGTATTTTATAAATATTCCGTCAAGCGTGATTCGTCCTATCTTTGCCGCACGAAATTCGTCAAGTAGCATATTGGCGGTTCGCTCGGTATTTATCTCGCCGCCAGATATAAGGAATCCACGCTTCCTGCCTATAAGGCAGAAAAGGTCGTAATCGTCCAAGTCGTCGTAATTTTCGATTGGGTCAAGCTTGTATCTTGTGCAAAGAAGCTCGGGGTAGAGCTGCCTGAGACGGCCGCAAAGAGTAACAGCCAAAGCCTCAACGTCGACCACCGCATCCTTTATGGCGCCGGTAATCGCAAGATTTTCGCCCACCTTGCGGTTGTCGAATTTGGGCCAGAGAATACCCGGCATATCCATAATGTCAAGACCGATTCCGGTGGAAAACCACTGTTTGTTCAAAGTAACACCGGGGCGGTTTTCGACTTTTGCCTTGCCGTTGCCCGATATCTTGTTTATAAGCGAGGATTTGCCCACGTTGGGAATTCCCAAAACCATAGCCTTGAGGCGTCTGTTCATACCCTTGTTTTCATAGCGTTCCAGCTTGTCGGCAAGAATCTCGCGTACCGCAGGCATTATCTTTGCCACGCCGTTGCCCTGTATACAGTCGGTTGCTATGCAAAGCACGTTTTCGCCCGAAAGCCGCTTGCACCAATACTCGGTCTGCTTGGGGTCAACCAGCGCCGCCTTGTTAAGCAGAACCAATCTCGGTTTTTGCTCCGTGAGACGGTTTATTTCGGGGTTTCTTGAACTGTACGGAATACGTGCGTCAAGAATTTCTATAACTATGTCAACGTTTTTCAGGTTTTCGGTAATCAGTCGGCGGGTTTTCGCCATATGCCCCGGAAACCATTGAATCTGTTCAGATGGCATCTTTTACTCCTATTCTACAAGACCGAATTTTGAAAACGGGGTTATTCTCAAAACTACTTTTCCGAGAATACGCCGTGTGTCTACAAAACCGATGTAGGTGTCTCTGCTGTCTCGGGAGTTGTTTCGGTTGTCTCCAAGTACAAATATGTGACCTTTGGGAACCTCGTAGTGTTTGTTGTTGGCAAAAAACGGTCTGGTTATAACACCGCCTTCAACGTAGTCGTAGGATTCCTCGATTACGTCGTTTTCGTCAAAAATTTCATCGTCTGAAACGTACACCTTTGCGGTTGCATAGTCAACCTTTACGTGTTGCCCCTCTGTCGCTATCACACGTTTTACTATAGGCTCGTTAAGGCTTGTATCGATTTCGTGTGTCTGATGAAATACAACGATGTCGCCTTGCTTCGGCGTGTATGCACAGCTTGAGATGAGAAGCATCTCGCCGTTGTGAAGCGTTTGATTCATAGAGTCTCCGCTCACCCTGCAAAGTCTGAAACCGAAAGAGAACAGTACCAATACCGTGCATATCGCAATAACCAAGAGCTCTACGAAATCGTATAATCCGGAGGCTGGGTGATTGGTTTGAGTTTTGTCGGTTGAATTCATATTATATCGCTTTCTTATTTAACAAGAATATCCATCAAAGTATATCCGTTTTCTATGTATAATCCTGTTTTTGAAGCACTTTCTTCACAGAACGTGTCAACGCCGTTCTCGTTCTTGCGAGAATCGTATATCATAAACGGAACAGGATCAATGGAATGGGTTCTTATGCGAATGGGAGTGGGATGGTCCGGGAGAATCATTATCTTGAAATCCTCACCGCACTCCTTAAGGTAATCGTAAACGGGAGCAAGAATCTTTTTGTCGATAAGCTCGATTGAAAGAACCTTGTTTTCAAGCTCCGCGCGGTGTCCGCACTCGTCGGGACCCTCAACGTGAACGTAAACGTAATCGTATCCGTCTTTGAAAGCGTCAATAGCCGCCTGAGCCTTGCCGCCGTAGTTGGTGTGTACGTTGCCCGTAGCACCTTCAACGTCAAACGACTTCATTCCTGCGCAAATGCCGATACCCTTGATAAGGTCGACAGCCGAAATGACAGCTCCTTTAAGTCCCCATTTGTCGGAAAAAGAGGGAAGCTGAGGCTTCTTTCCGGGGCTCCATAACCAAATTGAGTTTGCGGGCTTTAAGCCGCGGGCTCTGCGCGCCTCGTTTATTGGATGGTGGTTGAGAATGTCGAAGCTCTTTTTCATTATCTCAAGGAATTCTGCTCCGCCGTTTTCGGCCTTGGGAAGATACTCTCCGATACGCTTGCCAAGAATGTCGTGAGGACGCATGAAATTGTATTTGTCGTCACCGTTTTCCCAAAGAATACAGTGGCGGTAGCTGACACCCGTGTAGAATTTTCTGTAATCGGTGCCAAGCTCCTTGTCAAGTGTCTTGATAAGCTCGTCAGCTTCGGCGGTGGTAATTTCGTCAGCGGAGTGGTCAAGGATTACTTTGTCCTCATAGTCTCCGTCCTCGGTGAGAGTAACCACGTTGCATCTGTAAGCAGTTTGAGTGGGGCTCATTTCAAGACCCATACTCATAGCCTCAAGTGGTGAGCGCCCCTTTGAGTAAACCTTGGGATCGAACGAGAGAATAGCCATATTTGCCGTGTCGCTTTCGGGAACCATTCCCCGGGGTACGTTTGAAACCGTGCCTATCAAGGATTTTTTTGCCAAGCCGTCCATATATGGCTTGTTTGCTTTTTCCATCGGTGTGATGTTACCGATGGCATCTATTTTTTCATCTGCCATTCCATCGGGAATAAGTACAAGATATTTCATAATTCTGCCTTTCCTGCATTAAAAGATGTATTTCTGTATATAATCATACATAATATTATAACACAAAATTTTTCGATATACAAGACAATAAACGAAAATTTATTTTTTTGTAAAAAATCGCTTAAACCTATTGAAAAAACATCCCCGATATGGTATTATATAAACAATAAAGGAGGTGCGTTTTGTGGAACATATGGTATGGATATGGCTGGCGGTAACTTTTTTGGCAGTGGTCTGTGAAATAATGACAGCGGAGCTGGTTTCAATTTGGTTTGTTCCGGGTGCCATCGCAGGAATTGTGCTGGCGGTTTTGGAGCAGCCTGTGTGGATTCAGGCGATCGTCTTTTTTGCTTCGTCTGTGGTTTTGGTTGTTCTTTTCCAGATACTCTTCAGAAGTAAAAAGAAAAAAGGTAAGAAGAATGCCACTAATCTGGATATCATAATCGGTGAAAAAGCCGTAGTTGCGGAAACTATTAACAATATTTCTTTTGAGGGGTGCGTTAAAATCAACGGGCAGTACTGGAGTGCTCGCTCTGAAGATGACAGCGTAATAAACAAAGATGAAATAGTGGAAATTGTTGCTGTTTCAGGCGTTAAACTTATTTGTAAAAAAATATAATTACAGGAGGAGTTTTTATGAATTTAAACTTTATTTTGGCGGCAACCGTTAACCCCGGACTTATAGCAGGAGTGGTTATAGCAGTGGTGCTGTTACTTCTTGTTATAGCAAACATTCATATCGTGCCCCAGGCAAGAGCCTACGTTATCGAGAGACTTGGAGCCTATTCCGCAACCTGGAAAACCGGACTTCACGTTAAAATTCCCTTTATAGATAAGGTAGCTGTAAAGGTCAACCTTATGGAGCAGGTTGCCGACTTTCCGCCCCAGCCCGTTATTACAAAAGATAACGTGCGTATGCAGATAGATACCGTTGTATTCTATCAGATTACAGATTGTAAGCTTTTCGCATACGGTCACGCAAATCCCATGGCTGCAATAGAAAATCTTACTTCTACCACACTTCGTAATATCATAGGTGAGCTTGAGCTTGACAGCACGCTTACGTCAAGGGATATAATCAACACAAAGATGCGTTCAATTCTTGTTGAGGCAACCGATCCCTGGGGTATTAAGGTTACGCGCGTAGAGCTTAAAAACATTATTCCTCCCAAGGAAATCCAGGACGCAATGGAGAAGCAGATGAAAGCCGAGCGTGAGCGTAGAGAAGCAATACTTCGTGCAGAAGGCGAAAGAAACTCCGCAATCCTTGTGGCAGAAGGTCGTAAGCAGTCTATGATACTTGAAGCCGAGGCAGAAAAACAGGCGGCTATCCTTAAAGCTGAGGCTTTGAGAGAGGCAACAATCCGCGAGGCAGAAGGTGAAGCAGAAGCTATCCTTAAGGTCCAGGAAGCTAACGCAACAGGTATCAGGATGATAAACGAGGCGGCACCGTCTAAAGAAGTGCTTACCATAAAGAGCCTTGAAGCTCTTGCAAAGGTGGCTGACGGTAAGGCAACAAAGATAATTATTCCCTCGGAAATACAGTCTCTTGCAGGACTTGTAACAAGTGCCGCAGAAATTGCAAAAGAAACGAAATAAATAAAAGCCCCGACTTTTGTCGGGGCAATTTCAGGAGAAAGACCATGAAAGAGTATTTGAATAGAAAGTTACTCGCCAATAAGGAAAACGCGGTAATTTTACGTGCAAAAAAAGCCGAGGGCGATAACCCTTTCGGAAGCGTGGAGGTGTACGTCAGAACCTCCGATAAATCGGAAAAAGTGTATACTAAGTATAACCTCATTTACGAGAAAAACGATATCGGTACAACCGTCAAGGATAAGGACGGCAATTTTGTTCCGCTTACATATTATAACGGCTCAAACGGAGGATATAACCGTAGCAATTTCCGCATAAGAGCGGCGTCCTTCTGCAGAAAGAACGGGGAAGAGTTTGAGAAGATATACGACGTCCTCCAACAGGGCGAAATATCAATGGCGTTTAAGGAAAAATTGACCGAAAACGGCGTTATGGCAGGCGACTTTGTGGGCGGATTCCACGGAGATGAAAATATTAAATATGAAAACGGCAAGCCCCTTGCAAAGCTCTCGCTTGACGGAAAAGAAATAGCTCTTGACGGCAAAGAGGAAAAAGAATACGTGGGAAACGTTGCACTTTTCGAGCAGACAACATTTATTAACCGTTGCAATACTCCCGGTGAAAATATTATAGAGCATAGCCAGAAGATCACATTTGATACCGACGGCGTGCATGTAAAGCAGAAGGCAAAATTTTTTACCGACGAATACGAAAAAGGCGATAAATATGCACTTGATAACGGCGGATCTTATATGCAGATGTGTACATTCTGGAGACTTAATTCGGCAAATCACGAGGAACGGATCTGCGACGACCTTAAGTTCTATGACGAAAACGGCAAGCTTGTAAATGAAGCGAATACATCGTCATATAAACACGGCGACTTCGGCTGGGCGGGCGCCGAGACCGAAACGGTGAACCGTGCCGTGGAGTATAACGGAGATAAGGGCGTTTACGGATTTGTGGGTTATAAGATACTCGATGACTCGGTAGATTGCAGCTCGTCCAAAATAATGATAAGAACCTTTGGAGATAATAAATGGTACTGTACATTTAAATCCAAGAACTCCACAGGACAGCCCAAGCTCGGCGAGGAGTGGAAGCTTGACCTTCTCTATTACATCGACTATAATTCAGAAAGATAAAACAAAAAATGGAGATATAAGGATATCTCCATTTTTTGTTTGCAGTATATGGCGTGATAGCCATCTAAGCTATAATTTTATTTATTGCTTCAGCGTAATAAGTATCGTCAAATTTCTTAACAACATATGCGTGAAGTCCATTTTCGGATTTTGCAAAATAGTTAGCTCCCGTTGCAATGTCTACGCTCACAGTACCGTGCACCGTGTTATAGCCGGCCTTTTCCTCGTCGCCGATAACGGCAAGTAATGCGGTCATAGGATCCCAAGAATTTCGTCCGTGTCCGTTTCCATAGTCACGCATTGCATCAAGCAAAACATCGCCCTCTTTGAGAACGGCATCTCCGCCTGTGATTACAGGAAAGCCTATCTCAAAGCCAAGAAAGGTTATGGGAAC
Source organism: Clostridia bacterium (assembly GCA_017455945.1). Classification (GTDB taxonomy): domain Bacteria; phylum Bacillota; class Clostridia; order Oscillospirales; family CAG-272; genus RGIG8775. Next base: position 10,394 of record JAFTLM010000261.1, read on the forward strand.
GGGACATTTCTTTACTACCGTGTCAGCGGCTTTTCTTGTAAGCTCAGATTTATGGATGTTGTATTCTCTGCCGCCGTCCTCATCGAATTTGCCTGCCATTGACCATATTTTGGCTACCTTTGTACGGACAAGCTCTATACCGTCAAGGGGGGAAATCTCGTCAGCCTCGCTTTCAAGAAGCCCTGCCAGCACCTGCAAAAATCCTACTTCTATAATTTCAATAGGCTCGGTTGCTTCGGCAAGAATGCGTCTGTAAAGATTTACACCGTCTTCGGCGTCGGCATTTGTAATGCGGGCTTTTCCACTCGTTGCAAGACGTTTTTGATAGGTTATTTTTTTGCAAAGCTCTGTAGCACTCCTGTCAATGCCTATAGGGAGAAGTTCAACTCCTTCGCTTGCAAGGAATGCGTCAAGAGATGCCGCCGATTCGTCAATGCAGGTATTTATGGCTATGCCAAGCAGTTTTATTTCGCCTGCCTTATGTTTTCTTGCAAGAATTCGCAGTGCGACAACGTCGTCGCAATCCTCGCCCCAGTCTGTTCCGAAAATAAAGCTTCTCATAGTTTCCTCCGTTATTTGTGTTAAATTATTGTAACATATAGTAGAGCAAAAGTCAAGTTTGATTGACAGATTTGCTAAAAATATGTTATACTGTAAATGAAAAAATTTTAATTACCCAACCTTTTCATAATTTTTCCTGTCTTATAAGGTGAAAGCCCCAATAGACAAGAAAGGAAATGCAGATGACTATTTATAACGACAAAAAAGACGACACTCTGGTAGAGCTTACTCTGCTGGGAAACGAAAAAGCATACGAGGAGCTTGTCCGCCGTCACGAAAAGGCGGTGCTTGGTACAGCTTATAAGGTTACAGAAAACAGATACTCCGCGGAGGACGCTTCGCAGGACGCATTTGTTTCGGCTTGGGTAAACCTTGACAGCCTCCGCGACCGAGAAAAATTCGGTTCGTGGGTCTGCTCTATTGCGAAAAATCACGCGAGAAATCTTGTGGTGCACTACAAGAGCGTGACACCCGACATAAGCCTTGACCTCCTTGAAAACACAGAGCTTACGGCAGACGAAAGCTTTTCGGAGCTTGTCGGCATAAACGGCGAGCGTGAACGCGACGAAAAGCTACGCGAAAACGTGGAAGCTCTGTCGGAGAAGATAAGAGAGGTCATAAAACTGCATTACTTTGACGGCTTGTCTGTGGAGAAAATTTCCGAGAAGCTTGCACTTCCTGCGGGAACGGTAAAGTGGAGACTTTCGGAGGGGCGAAAGCAACTGAGAAAGGAATACGGAATTATGGAAAAGACATACAACGAAAACGAAAGCTTGGTAGAGAGAGTTATGCGGCAGGTTGAGGAGCTTAAGCTGTGGCGTTTAAAGAACGATAAAAGCGGTTTTGAGGATGCGTACCGTGCGGCGCTTGCAAGCGTTGAGACACTTGACGATTCAAAAGAGAAAAGCCACGCCCTTGCCGATGTACTTTTGAGGGGTTATTGGTGGCTTCCGGGAGAAAAAAACGAAGAGGTTTTTGCACGTATAAAGCAAGCCGCCATAGACGGACATAACGATGACGTTATGCAGTCGGCTGTCGCAAAAGAACACGGAAAACTAAGCGGTCACAAAAAACGCGACTTTATGAGAAATAAACAGATTCCGGAGCTTATGGAGCAGGGATTTGTAAAATCAGCGGCTTACGTTTGGTTCTGGCTTGGATATGAATATCTGGCAAAAAAAGACCTTGAAAGATATCTTGAGGCACACAACAAGGTGATCGAGCTTCTTGAACCCACCGACGTATATTACGCCAATGCTTTGGCAGCTCTAAAGGTGACTCCTAAATATATCCAAAAGAAAAATGACACGACAATGTTCATACACGCCACCGGTGAAGTTCTCAGATACATTGACGGAAAGCTCTATTTCTGGAGCCAACCCGGATACAGCCAAGGAAAGGGCGATGATAACAATTCATCGTTGTTCTGGAATTGCAGCTTATTTGAGAATATTATTTTTGACCCTGATATGAAAGTTGGGCAAACCCTTTCGTCATCTGACAGAAAAGACACGCTGACCTTAAAAGAAAAAGGCGTTACTGTAACTACTCCTGCCGGAATTTTTGAAAATTGTTGCGTTACGGAATTAAGCTGTGATATGCTCAGGTATGTAAAAACTTATTTTTGCGAAGGCGTAGGAATAGTTAAGCAAAAAATCGGAAAGCAGGAATGGGTGTTATCGAGATATCAAATTAAAGGCGGAGATGGGATAATTCCTTTTTATCCCGGCAATCGTTGGGAATATGATTGCAAAAGTGAGGAAGACCCCGATTATGAAATTCTGACAAGAGAAAATGTTTTTGAGGTTACCGCTTTTGAAAAGGGTTCTGCTACCATTGAAAGCTATGGCTTGGTTGAAGCTGGTGGCTACAAAGACACCTGGCGAGGAAATCTTCTCAGGGCAAGGCAAAATTATTATATCGAAGAGGGCGACAAAGCCACAGCGATTGACGTAATGCCCTATATGCGGCGTGCGGCGGAGCTGGCGGAGACAAAGAGGGAAAAGCTTCACACAGAAATTGCGTCCGACGTTATGGAACGTATAATTGTTACCGAACCGAATTTCAATCCCGACTACACACAAAAAGGCAGATGGAATTTCTTTACCTACTATCACGTAAAGAAAGACGGAGGGAAAATATCCATTCCCGAGTGCGACCGCAAGCTTAGCTTTGAGTGGAAAAACTCGGCTTGGGGAGAAAACGCCTACAAGGTGCTTCACAACTTCCTTTACGACATTCTTGACGATGCGGCGGGCTGTGTCTGGTCGGACGAATGGGTAAGCGGTTACGAATACGAAAAAGACGTGTCGATATACAGCGACAACGCACACGTGATATTCAAAGTGCTTGACGACGAGACTGTGGAAACGCCTGCGGGCAGATTTGAGAACTGCCGACATATTTTCTTTGGCCTTACAAACCGTTCGGGCGGCTGGGGCTACCGAGGGGGTAAGAAGGAGTATTGGTTTGCTGAGGGTGTCGGCATTGTTAAAATGAGTGCCGTATTTAAGGAAGAGAAGCCGCTCTGCGTTTGGGAGCTGACCGAATACAGAGGAAAAGGCGAGGGCTTCTTCCCGATAGCCGACGGTTTATTCCGACGCTACGAGCCGTCGTCCCTTGGTCACGGTTATCACGCAAGCGTTGAATATAACTTTGACGAGGACGAAAACGGTATCGTCATTTTCCGAAACGCACTTGGCACGCAAGACCGCAAAAATTACGAAATGGACCTTGAAAACATCAAACGCAAGGAAGAAGAAAAGAAAGCCAAAGAATCGGCGGAAAAGGAATAATCAACAGAAAAAGGAGCTGTCTCTTAACGAGACAGCTCCTTTTTGTTGTATAAATAAATTATAGTTTACCGCCTGGGAGGTGTGTTCGCACCGCACCCATAAGAGCCCCCACGCCAGTGGGTGCG
>JAFTLM010000262.1 GCA_017455945.1 Clostridia bacterium
CTATTGCAAAATTGACAAAAATATATTATTATATATAATATATAGTGGTGTATATATTCGGAAAGTCGAAAATATGGGAATAAATAGAAATTGGAGGAAGTTTACATGATCGCAGAATTTGACAACAGCTACGATAACGTGGTCAATATTAAAGTTATAGGTGTCGGCGGCGGAGGTAACAATGCGGTTGAAAGAATGATCGCATCTAAAATCCAGGGCGTTGAATTTATAGCTGTAAATACCGATAGACAGGTTCTTAATAAGTCTTCCGCAACTCAAAAGATTGCAATAGGCGAAAAAATAACAAAGGGCTTTGGCGCAGGTGCAAATCCCGAGATCGGAAACCGTGCGGCAGAAGAATCCATCGAAGAAGTAAAGCAGATGCTTGCAGGTGCGGATATGGTGTTTATCACAGCCGGAATGGGCGGTGGAACAGGTACAGGTGCGGCACCGGTTGTTGCACGTGCGGCAAAGGAAATGAACATCCTTACCGTGGCTATAGTAACCAAGCCTTTTGCGTTTGAGGGCAGAAGAAGAATGGTTCAGGCAGATAAGGGTATCGCCGAGCTCAGAGAGCACGTTGACGCTATCGTTGTTATTCCTAACGAAAGACTTAAGCAGGTGTCTGATACCCGCATTACCCTGGCAAATGCATTTGAAATTGCCGACGACGTTCTCCGCCGCGGTGTTCAGAGTATCTCTGACCTTATCAGCGGAGACGCATACATAAACCTTGACTTTGCAGACGTTACTTCTGTTATGAAGGGTGCAGGCTACGCTCATATGGGTGTTGGTACCGCAAAGGGCAAGGATAAGGCTGAAAACGCTGCTCATATGGCTATTTCCAGCCCGTTGCTTGAGACTTCCATTAAGGGGGCTACCGGTATTCTTATCAATATCACAGCATCCCCCGATATCCAGCTTGAGGATATCGATCTTGCGTCTACTATGGTTTCCGACGAGGCAAGTCCCGAGGCTAACGTAATTTGGGGTGTTGCGTTCGATCCCAATCTGGATGACGAGATGAAGATTACCATCATCGCTACCGGTTTTGATAAAAAGCCCGACGATCCCTATTACAAGAATCAGAACGTGTATGAGCCTGTGGCTCCCGTAAAGCCTGCAGCCCCCGTTTATCAGGCGGCTCCTGCTTACACTCCCGCTCCTGCTTATACACCCACTCAGGTTTATACACCGGCTCCTGCTCAGCCGACAAATCAGCCGAAGTATGAGGAGCCTGTTGTAATTATTCCCGAACCCGAGCCTATCGTGGTTGAGGAAATTCCGGAAGAGCCTGAACAGGTTGAAGAAACAGTTGAGGAAGCAGTTGAAGAAATTGTTGAGCCTGTTGTGGAGGAGAAGCCTGCGGAACCTGAAAAGACCGTAAGTGCAGACAGTAAGAATATAGACTTTGGAAATCTTTGGGAAGCCTTCAAGAGAGGCTGAGAGATTTGAAATTTCGGGCAATGACCTTTTGGCGATTGCCCGAATTCTTTGAGTATATCCGGTCTGTATTTTCAATGATTTGGACTTGTCAGTTTATAAATAATATAAAACGGATGTAGGTATGAAAAATTTGAAACAAAAATTGTGTTTACCCATATTCCTGTGCGTTGTATGTATGCTTGCAAGCTGCGGATTTATTCTGGGCAGCGAAAACGAGTATACCGCAAAAGAAGAGAACTACGATCTTAGTGATGAGTATTTTGTTTTTGAAAAATATAATGTCGTTACCAAAGGTCCGGGAGAGCGTGGTGAAAACTTTGCCGTTTTTGAGTCTAATACACTTGAAATATACGGTAGATGTGCCACGAAGGCAAAAGATATAGTTGCTAACGTTGTACTGTATGACGAGAGCGGGAATACGGTTGGAAATTATAGAATAACAAGGGCAAATGAAGTTGAGAAAAACGAGCAGTTTGTTCTTAGTGTGGATATTCCCGATACGGTGCTCAATTCTTTCTCTGTGGTCAGCGTTGCGTATAAGGGCAACGCCGTTGACCGCTTGTACCGCCTGGAGGAAATATTCTGTAACGTTACTTACGTGTACAATAACGGAGAAAAGTCGGAAATGACTGTGGTTAAGAAAGGCGATTCTTTGCCCATTCCCGAAGTTCCCGAAAAAATGGGATACGTGTTCTACAGATGGTATACCGATCCACAGTGTACGGAGTATTTTGACTTTTATGACGACGTTGTGAAAAAAGATACTGTTCTTTATGCGGGTTATCTGCTTGACTATATAAGTATGGGAAATATGATTGTCGATAAAGCAGAGCTGTCTACCGTTAACATAACAGCCAAAAGCTATACGTCTATGCTTTGGGGAACTATTGAGGTTATGTCTGCCGAACAAACGGGAGAGGGAGTAATATTTAAAGACGGCTGGGGCTATTATTACGTTCTTACCACAAATGACCTTGTTCAGAAGCAAAGCGGCTATGAAAACGTAAAGTATACGGTGAGGGACTGCTACGGTAATGAGTATTCGGCACAGTTGAAGCATAGCGGTTCCGGATATAATTTGGGCGTTTTGTATTTTACCAAAAAGAACGACGTTCAGTTGGGCGTGCTTGATATTTCATCGTCAGCACCTAAGGTGGGTGACGAAATAGCTGTTCTGTCAAATATCGAAAACGGAAGACATACTCCAAATTTCGGTAAGGTTTTGAGCTATGAAAAAATAGAGCACAAAAATACAGGATCCGAGGCTAATGATACGAATTATAATATGATGGTTCATAGTGCCTCCACCGACAGAAGTGTAACAGGAAGACCTATATTGGATATGTCGTTGAGATTGGTCGGAATACAGTGCGGCACCCTTACCGATAAAGAGGTGTCTTTTGAAAATAACCACGTTATTCCGTGGGACGCTATTAAAAAATATATCGACGCATACGGAGTGTAAATTGTATTGCAAAAGGAGCTGTCTTGAAGACAGCTCCTTTTGTCTGTAAAAAAGAGGCTGAATCATCAGATTCAGCCTCTGAATTTACCGTACAGCAGGTAAAACTATACAAGTATGTTTGAGTTCTGTAATTAAATTACTTAAGCTCAACAGATGCGCCAGCCTCTTCAAGCTGCTTCTTAACAGCCTCAGCCTCGTCCTTGGAAGCGCCTTCCTTGATAGTCTTGGGAGCGGACTCAACAAGGTCCTTAGCGTCCTTAAGACCAAGACCTGTGATCTCACGTACAACCTTGATAACAGCAAGCTTGTTAGCACCTGCGGAAGCAAGAACTACGTCAAACTCTGTCTTCTCTTCTGCAGCGGGAGCTGCACCGCCTGCAACAGCAACAACTCCAACGGGAGCAGCTGCGGATACACCGAATTCTTCCTCTACGGCCTTAACGAGCTCGTTAAGCTCAAGGATAGTCAAACCTTTGATTTCTTCAATAATAGCTGCGATATTAGCCATTTTAGTAATCCTCCTAATAATCGATTAGTTTTTTTGTTTTTTTCGGTTTTAGGGAACCGTAACCCAAGTTTTAAGCGGTCAAACCGCCTGTTTCAGCAATATTACTCTGCTGCAGGAGCTTCTGCGGCAGCCTCTGCTGCGGGAGCCTCTTCGCCGCCCTCTGCCTTCTTGTCCGCAACTGCCTTGATAGCGTATGCGAAGTTGTAAAGAGGAGACTGGATGCTTCCGAGGAATTTCGCGATAAGGGTTTCCTTCGAGGGGATCTCTGCAAGTGCCTCGACTGTCTTTGCGTCGATAACCGCACCGTCAACGTAACCCGCAAGAATTGTGAAGGATTCAACCTTCTCCGCGTATTCCTTAAGAACCTTTGCAGGAGCGATAGCGTCGTTTTCGCTGATAGCGATAGCTGTCATACCTACAAGGTGCTGCTTCATTTCACCGAAGCCAACCTCATCACAAGCTCTGCCTGTAAGAGAATTCTTAACGACCTTGTACTTAACACCCGCCTCACGGAGAGCTTTACGCATCTTTGTGTCGTCATCAACGGTGATACCCTGATAATTAACAAGTACACCGCTTACAGAATTTCTGATCTCTTCAGCAAGCTCGGCAACGAGTTTCTGCTTCTGTTCAAGTATGGATTTGCTCGGCATTTTGTTTTTCACCTCCCAATGTGAAATACAGGATAAAAAAATCTTTCCTCCGAAAAGCACAGCTTTGCATAAGGAAAGATAAAACTCAAATATAAAGTTAAAATCTGTCCTCGGCAGGGAAGCCTGGCTTTTACGGAAACCTGCTGTCTTTGGATAACAGATGGATTATATCACAAAAACAATCTGTTGTCAAGAGTTTTTTGAAAGTTTTTTGAAAGTTTTTTAAAATTACGGATTATGCCATAGTTTCAAGCATTTTCTCGCTTACCATATACTTGGTTTCGTTGCCGCTTGTAAACGCCTTGAACTCTTCAATCATATATTCCGCCATACGGTGAACCTCGTCTGCCTGGCTTCCGGCGATGTGCGGAGTAATATATACGTTGTCAAGTGCAAGCAGTGGGTTGTCGTCGTGAATCGGTTCGGGGAATGTTACGTCAAGAATAGCTGTGGCATCGGGTTTTTCAGACATTACTTTTGCCAGATCGGGTTCAAGTACCTGTGCTCCGCGTCCGGTGTTGATAAAGGTTGCGTTGGGCTTCATAAGCTTGAAAAGTTCATAATTAAGCATACCAACGGTTTGCGGATTGTTGGCAAGGTGGTTGGAAATGACCTGACACTCTTCAAAAATGCGTTCAAGCGAGCAGAGTTCCACACCAAGTCTGGCTGCTTTTTCCTGCGAGCAGAAGGGGTCAAACGCAAGAACCTTGTGGTTGTATTCCTTTAGTCTTTCGGCAACCATACTTCCAATCATTCCAACTCCGATAAGACCTATCTTGCAGCCGTAGTTACCGGGGCAAGCCATTGAATAAATTCTTGCCTCTTTTCTTCTGTGTGCGGATACAAGCGTGCAAGCTCTGAAAAAGCCCTTGCAGGCGAGAACTATTTGCGCCACGGTATATTCCGCAACCGGTACGGCATTTGCTGCCCACGCACTGAATATCTTTACCCCCTTCGACATAAAAGGGCGTGCAAATGCTTGAACAGTGCCTGCCGAATAAAATATAGCTTTAAGCGACGGAAAACACTCGGCTATCTGCTCATCGGTAAACTTGGGCATAGACCAGGTAGAAAAAATGTATTCAACCTCTGAAAATTTCGAGGGCTCGGCAAGTACCGCTTCTTGGGTGTAGCGATCGTCCTTGCAAAGTTCGGCTTCTATAAAAAGCCTGTCCTTTATTTCTTCCGAATAGACGTAATCGATCTGTGATTGGTCGTTGGCAAGATAAATGCTTTTCATTACTTTTCTCCTTTATGTATCTGTCTGTATTTTGAGGGGGTGTAGCCCTCTTTTTTTCTGAAATATTTAGAAAAATTACTTGTATCGGGAAATCCGACCTGTTCGCTTATAGTCGAAATGGGCAGGCTTGTATTTGTCAACAACGCCCGAGCTTCTGCTATTCTGCAAAGCATACGGTAGTTTTTGATGCTGTATCCGGTTACTTGCTTGTATGCGTGGGCAAGGTAGTATTGACTTATATGAAATTCGGCGGCAAGCTCTTCAAGCGATTGCTCGGAGGCAAGGTCGTTTTCAATTTTTTGCTTTATTCTTTGTACCGTTGCGGAAATGTTGTTGTCGTCAAAAGGAAAGGCGCCCGGAGCGTGCCTGTAAAGAGCTATGAAAATACAACGTAAAAGGTAAGAGGTGCTTTCGGGAAATTCGGTTTCTTGGCGTTCGTGTTCCTTAATAAGTTCCGAAAGCAATTGTGATATAAAAGGAGCGATGGGCTCAATGTCGATGCAATGGCAGAAGTGTGCGGGGCGGTTGGATATGATAGACGCCAATTTATCGCTTTTTATTTCTTGCCTGAGAAGTGTAGGCGTCAAAGATATGCAGAATCTTGAAAACTTTTCGCTTTCTGCGGTGAACGAGTGTGTTTCAAAGTTGCTGACGAATACCGCTGTGGGGCGATCTATGAAATACTCTTTATCATCTATTTTTACACGAACTGTTCCATTCATTATAAAAAAGATTTGATGCACGTTTTGGTGGACATGCGGAAGAATGCCGTTGTTGCTGTCGGAAAAAATAATATGTTCTATTCCGCTTATGCTTGTCATAGGTTCACCTCCATAACAATTTTGATATATCATAAAACTACAGCATAAGTATATAACAAAAAGAAGAATTTGTACATAGTTTTTTGAGAAAAAAGCAAGATTTATATATTTTTTCGCAAAAAAAGTATAGAAATTACAGAGCTTAGGGTGTATAATAAAGACATGAAATCTGATTTGAGGTGAATTGTATGAAATATTCAGTGACAAACACAAGAGAGGAACTCGAAAGACAGTGTGCGGAGGCACGGGTTGGTCTGCCTTTCAGCGAATACACGTCGGTGCTTGCAACACCCGTGAACATTCTTAACAGAACGGTAAACAACAGAATGGTATATCAGGCTATGGAGGGCTGCGACGGAACACTTGAGGGCGTTCCCGATGAGTTGACAATCAGACGTTATATGCGATTTGCTGAAGGCGGAGCCGGAATTATCTGGTTTGAAGCTACTGCGGTTATGGAAAACGGCAGAGCCAATCCAAGACAGCTGTACATAAATGAAAAGAACTTTGATGCATTCAAGAACATCGTCCTTGATATCAAGGAGAGATGTATAAAAGTTAACGGGTACGAGCCGATTGTAATTTGCCAGCTTACACATTCGGGCAGATACAGTAAGCCTGAGGGCGTTCCCGCACCTCTCATAGCCTACAATAATCCCATATTTGAAAAGGATAACCCCATAGATAAAAGCAGAATACTTTCCGACGATCAGCTTGACGAAATATGCGAGGCTCTTATTAAGGGTGCAAAGCTTGCCGAAAGAGCGGGCTTTGACGGTGCCGATATAAAATGTTGCCACAGATACCTGCTTTGTGAGCTCCTGTCGGCATTTACAAGAGAAAACAGCCGTTACGGCGGCAGCTTTGAAAACCGCACAAGACTTATCAGAACCGCGGTTGAGGGAGCACTTGCAAACAGAAGCAGACCGTTTATAATTACAACGAGAATAAACGCGTATGACGGATTTGAATATCCCTACGGCTTCGGTGTAAAGGATGGGGAGGGAATAAAGCCCGACTTTACCGAGGCAAAAATGCTTTGCCGCGAGCTTGTTAAGCTCGGTATGCCGCTTGTCAATCTGACAATGGGAAATCCCTACGTTAATCCTCACGTTAACCGTCCCTTTTCCTATGGACCCTATGAGCATCCCGAACCCCCTATAGCCGGTGTTGCCAGAATGCTTGACGGAATTGCCGAGGTAGCCGCAGAGATAAAGGGAACCCCGGTTATAAGCTCGGGTATCAGCTATCTGGGGGCTATGTCGCCAAACGTGGTTGCGGCATATATAAGGGACGGAAAATTTGACTTTGCGGGCTATGGCAGAGAAACACTTGCCTATCCCGATCTTGCCAAGGACATATGCAACTATGGTACGCTTAACCCAAAAAAGGTTTGTATTGCTTGCGGAAAATGTAGCGAGATAATGAGAAAGCCCGGCGGAACCCCCGGATGCGTTATCAGAGACGGTGCTGTGTATGCTCCGCTGTATAAGAAATTATGTGCGAAATGAGGTGCTTGAAATGAAGGTAGCAATAGTAACGGGCGCTGCGGGCGGTATTGGATATGCGACAGTTGAAGAACTTGTAAAAAAAGGCTTTGCTGTTGTGGGAATGAACAGACGCCCCTATGAAAGCGTAAAAGAACAGTTTGAAAAGTTTGGAGAAGCGTTTACCTACGTCAGCGGCGACCTTTCCTCTGCCGAGGACAGAAAAAAACTTGTTGATACGGCAGAAGAAAAATACGGAAGAATAGACGCCCTCGTTAACGTGGCAGGCGTAGCTCCTAAGGAAAGACGCGACATTCTTGAAATGACCGAGGAGAGCTACGATTACGTTATGAGCATAAACTCCAAAGGAACGTTTTTTCTTACACAGGACGTAGCAAACCGAATGATTGCCCATAAGATAAATGGCTATATAGTAAATATTTCTTCGGTGTCGGCTTATACAAGCTCCACTTCAAGAGGAGAGTACTGTATATCAAAGGCGGGGGTTTCTATGATGACAAAGCTTTTTGCCGACCGACTTTCTTCCGAAGGTATACTCGTTAATGAAATTTGCCCCGGAATAATCTATACCGAAATGACCGAAAAGGTAAAGGATAAGTACGACGCGAAGATAGCCGACGGATTGGTTCCCACAGGACGCTGGGGTTATCCCGAGGACGTTGCCAAAGCAGTAGGCGTGCTGGTTGACGGAACTTTCGCTTATACTACGGGTGAATCCTTTATCGTTGACGGCGGACTTCACATAAGAAAACTTTGAGGATGATATGGAATACATAAAAATCGGTAACAAACAGATAAAGACGCATACAGTACATACCCTTGTGGTGGGAAGCGGAGCGGCAGGCTTTAACGCGGCACTTTCGCTTTACGACGAGGGCGTGTGTGACGTTGCGGTTGTTTGTGAGGGGATAAATACAGGAACCTCAAGAAACACAGGCTCCGATAAACAAACCTATTATAAGCTTGGAATGAGCGGCGAGCCCGACTCCCCACGTGATATGGCACGCGATATTTTTGACGGCGGCTGCGTTGATGGAGATATCGCCTATGCAGAGGCGGCAAACTCGGTTCGTTGCTTTATGCGGCTTGCCGACCTGGGCGTAAAATTCCCGACCAACTCATTCGGAGAATACGTAGGATATAAAACCGATCACGATAAGCGTTCACGCGCCACCTCCGCAGGACCTCTGACTTCAAAAATGATGACCGAGTGCCTCCAGGACGCGGTGGAAAAACTTCATATTCCCATCTTTGACAACCTCTTTGCAATAAAGGTTTTGAAAGACGGAGAAAAAGCGATAGGGCTGATTGCACTTGATAAAAAGAATAATTGTGAGCCCGTGGTTTTCGGCTTTGAAAATCTGATACTTGCTACCGGAGGACCTGCGGGAATGTACGCAGACTCGGTCTATCCCGAATGTCATCACGGCTCTGCGGGCTTGGCGTTTGAGGCAGGAGCGCTCGGTAAAAATCTCACCGAATGGCAGTACGGTATCGCCTCCACGCATCCCCGTTGGAACGTGTCGGGAACCTATATGCAGGTGCTTCCCAGAATAGTTTCTGTAGACGAAAACGGCATTGAAAGGGAATTTGTCTCAGACTATTTCAAAGATATGGGAAAAGCCCTTTCCATGATATTCAGAAAAGGCTACGAATGGCCCTTTGATTGCAGTAAAGCCAAGGACGGCTCGTCGATTATCGACCTTCTTGTGTGGTATGAAAAAAGCGTGCTCGGACGCAAAATATATCTTGATTACAGACAGAACCCGAGCGGCGTCGAGAACCTTGACTACAGCATGCTTGACGGTGAGGCTTATGACTATCTTGATAAAGCCGAGGCGTGCTTCGGAAAGCCCATCGACCGTCTTAAGTATATGAATATGCCCGCATATGAGCTTTATTTGTCGCGTGGAGTAGACCTTGAGAGGGAAATGCTTGAGATAGCTCTCTGTGCTCAACACAATAACGGCGGAATATCGGTGGATAAGTGGTGGCAAACCTGTGTTGAAGGACTTTTTGTAGTCGGAGAAGCGGCAGGAACACACGGCGTAAAGCGTCCGGGCGGAAGCGCGCTCAACGCGGGACAGGTGGGCTCGCTTCGCGCGGCACAGTATATAGCCGCACATTGTAAGAGCAAAAAAATAAGTGCCGAAGGAATTTCAAAGTTTGCTCTTCCCGTCTTGGAAAAGCTTGAGGAAGAAAGAAAAATAATTGTGTCCGACAAATCCAACGCGGATTTTTTGAGAGCAAAGTTCGCCAAAGCAATGAGCGAGGTTGCGGGAGCAATCCGCAACAAGAAAAAAATCGAGAGATTGGCTTCCGAGGTGACTTTGTATAAGGATAATTTTGTCGGCAACGTAACAGTGTCAAGCGAGTCCGAGCTTTATAAGGCGTACCTTTTGCGTGATATGCTGGTCTCGCAAAGCGTATATCTTGGAGCAATGTTTGATTATATGGCGGAGGGCGGCGCATCGAGAGGTTCTGCCATATATCTTGAAAACGTTTCTGATTTTGTCTCCTTGCTCGAATTTAAAGATGCCGACGAAGCGTTGCTGTCTAAAGTTCAAGAGATAAAATATAACGGCAATACACAAGAATATTCTTGGCGGGACGTTCGGCCTCTGCCCGACGGAGGCGGAGTTTTTGAAACGGTATGGCGTAATTACCGTGAAAAAAAGATTTTTGAATAGATGCAACGTTAAATTATAGTTTACCGCCTGGGAGGTGTGTTCGCACTCGCCAAGTCCAGAAAGGTTTTTGCGGAGCTTTTTGCAAAAAGCGACCTCTTGTGCCCGCAGGCACTCGGCGTTTTCTTTGTGAGCTTTCTTTTGCGCCTTTTGTGTCAAAAGAAA
>JAFTLM010000263.1 GCA_017455945.1 Clostridia bacterium
CACTCGGCAATATCAAAAACATTAAATGCTTCCTGCTCAATGGGAATCGTGTCAAAACCCGTGATAACAGGGCGTGTGGGGTCGGAGGTTCTTATAGCGTCCGAAAGTGCACTGCACCACACATATGCTTCGTCGGGACTGTCAAGTCCGTTGGTCTTGGCGAATCCGTTGCATTCGTTTCCCAAATCCCAGCCTACTATAGCTTTTTCTTTGCTCATTCGTCTAACGAAATAGTGAATAAAGCGTAATTCCCATTTTATAGCGGTTGGGTCGTTTACGAGGTTTTTACCCTCAAGTGCGGGAGGGGCAAAATAGCGGAAACTCATGTGTCCTGTTATCAAGCCGACAATCAGCTTTAAATTATATTTTTCCGCAATAGCGCAAAATTCCTCAAAGTGTTGACAAGCTTCTTCGCTTACGCCTGCGCGACCTGCCTCGGTGTCGGGGAGCGGTCCGTCCGCAAAAGCATACTCAATAATTCTGTCATTGGACCTTAACGCGTAAATTGGCTGAAAATATGACCAAAGGGGAAAGATTCTCAAATGAGTGATTCCATATTCTTTTATTATTTTCAGGTCTTCTTCTATAACCGAGGAATCCCAGTTTTCCCACATTCGAATGGCATCTCTTGACGACCAGTAGTTAAGACCGAGAAACAAATTTCCGTTTTTGCATATCTTGCTGAGATTTTTCATGTTCTTCTCCATTCAGTTGACTTTTTTTAATTTATGTGTTATTATATTAGCACAAATAATCGTATTTATATTGCGGTATTTTAATGCGATTGTTGCTTATTTTAATCGATTGAGGAGTATAGGGTGTGAATTACGCTGTTGAAAAAATAAAAAACGATGAAAAATCTGTTTCGGTGAGTTCGGGTGTGGTATTCAGTTATCACGCACATGTACACACTTATTATGAGATAATACTTTATCAGCCGTTTAACGGTAACGTGACAGTAAACGACAGGGTTGTTAACGTTAACAGTTATACCTGCATTATGGTTTCACCGTCGGATTTGCACAAAATAGACGTTGTAGGCGATACAGACGCAAAATTTATTAAGCTGAAGGTGGTGGCGGAGTCGTTGGAAACCGAACAGCCATATCCATCGTTTGTGTTGGGTGAAATTGACAAAAACGATTTTTTGGTTTGCCTTTTTGAAGAGCTTACCCGTGACGGACATTCGGAACGGTATATCGAGCATCTTGTTAACGCGGCTATTTTGCAAATTGTCAAACGCGGTGATGCTTGCGCCTGTGTCAAAAGGGAAGAAAAATACCGTCTTGCGGCAGAAGCGGCAAGAATATTACATGAGGAATTTTCGTCTGAAATATCGCAAAGCGAGGTGGCAAGACGGATTTCAATTTCACCGCAGTATCTGTCTAAAATATTCAAGCAGGTTTTTGAAGTAGGATTTTCCGAATATCTCAGCGATATCCGTTTGCGCTATTCCGCTAAGCTGTTGCTTGAAACCGACAAGCCCATAACCGAAATATGTTTTGAATGCGGATGTGGGAATCTTTCTCATTTTTTGCGTAGCTTCAAGGAAAAATACAATTTAACTCCGCGCGAATACAGAAAAAACGGTAATCTGATAATGAAAAAAATTGAATAAAAACGACCGCAGTTTCGTTTCTGCGGTCGCTTTTATTTGTTTTCAGCGGCTATTGTCACGTAATTCCGCCAATTTCGATCAGTTATAGATTTATTAGGGGTTCCATATGAATTTTTGAGCTTCTCCCGGGATTTTTTTGCCGAAAAAGATACTGTACGGAGTAACTTCGATTTCTACGGTCTCATTTTTCGGAAGATCAACGAGTGACAGCAAGGCAAAGTATCTTCCGCCAACATCTTGGGCAAAAAGATCTTCACCGTTTTCAATTATTTTTTCATATACCGCGCGTCCGTTTGTGTCAACAGAGTGATCGCTGTATTTTACGATGAAGCCTACGCTTTGACAATAAAGTGTATCCACGGTTGCCACGATTCGCAGCGACGGATCGCTTACGTGGTCTTGCGTTCCGTGAATTACGGGAGTAAGTCCGCTTTTTATTGCCGAGAGATTCAAATTATCAAGTTCAATCGTAAAGCTTGAGTCAGTGAGGTCGGCGAAAAGCTCAATCGTGGCATCCTTAAGCGGTTGTTCATATTTCAGTCCGAGCTCTATATCGGTGGCATATTCTGTATTATCACCGATGGAGATGAAAGCGGGGGAGCTGTTGACGTAGATTGAGTAGGAATTATTCTCACCGTCAACCACAAGTGCGATTTTGGTAAATTCGCCGTCAGTAGTTTTGTTTACCGCCAGGGGTTCTCCGACGCTGTTGCATATAATGTGTTGCGCACCTGTGCTGTCGGTAAAATACAATGTGCCGTCTGCCATGACGTTAAGCAGGTCGGTCATTCTGTTTTCCATATCCTTATCGTATATGCGAACGGCACTAAAATGTTCGCTTCCTGTGTAACGCAACTCAAATTCAAGAGAAAAGAGGTTTTTGTACTCATCCATGGCGGGCAAATAATAAGATATTTTTGCCGTGTCGGGCGAGGTTGCCCTGAATATGTTTCCACCGTTTGTGTCGGCTACTACATTACTGCTGTTGATATTCCAATTAAGGAAATCAACACCGCCGTTATATGCCGTTTCAAGCCATTTTTCGTCGTCAAGAGTGATGTTAAGTGCATCGTATCCTTCAAATTCCGAATGGTATGTGTTAAGCATATTGACAAGTGCTTGAGTGAACAGAACGGCACGGCTGTCATTCCCGGTATTAACGGGCCATGAGTGAAGCTTTTTAGCGTTCCATTTGTCTGAGATCTCGTCTATTATTACGATAGCCTGAGCCAGCTCACTCGGTGTTCCAAGCTTATAGAGAATATCGGCGGCAAGGCTGTAATTGAGCGAGGAGCCGCGGCGCGTTGACGAATATGAATATTCAAGGTCACGTCCTCTTCCCGAGGGACTGAATGTTGCCTGAATGTAGTTTTGAGCAAAGTGGTCAAAAGCCGGTGTGTCAGAAAACTCATAGCTTGTGTACATATGGTAGTGGTTTTGTGAATAAAGCTCGGCGTTTGTATTTGTGAATTTGTAAAGGAAATAGCTGTCGTAAACGTAGCCTGTTTTCAGCTTTTCGAAAATTCTGTTGTAGACCGTGTCGCGGTTTTCATTGTATTTTATACGTAGACTGTTGTACAGAGCTTTCATAGCCGAAGCGCAGGGGTTAAGTCCCTCCTTATTGCTGCTGTTTACGCCGAGGTATACCATTCCGACGCCGCCGCTGTAATCTTCAAGCCAAACGTAGAAGTCGGCAAGCTCGTGAATTATTTCTTCAAGTCTGTCTGCCTGCTCGGTATATCCGAATTTGAGGCAAAGGAATCTGAGGTCATAAAGGTCGTTTGTGTTTCTTCCGATATATTCAATTCCTTGTGTGTTGCTTTCCCAAGTTTCTTGGAATGTCTCTGCGGTACATCCCGAATAGAATTCGTCGAGAAGGGAAATATATGCATCTACATCTTCGCTTGCAAGCTTGCCCTCAAGAATATGCTTTGCAAAAATTTTGTTTAAGGCGTTAAGCGGCTTTACGTTGTCACCGGGGGCAATTTCCGTGTTGTAAACCGTTGTGAGTAACGAAGTGGCTTTTTCAACAAGCTCTGCACGAAGCTCGTCTGTGCCTCCTTTATATGCGGTGGTTGAAAGTTTGGTCATAAGATCGTCGTCGGTGTATCCCGAGGGACTTACCGCTGCTTCAATGTAGAAGACCTCACCCTTTGAGATGCTTTCATATCCGCTGTTGTTAAGTCTCATTATACAGTTACCGGTTGCTCCGCTTTTGGTGACCGAGCCGCCGTAAGCTGTGGTAAATGTTTTGTTTGCAATTGAGCTTGATTGCAAAGAAGAGTTGGTTATCTTAAGTGCGGTGTCGCCTATAAGATAGTATCCGTGGGCGGCTCTTTCATTGACCACCGTTCTTTGGGCGGTGGGAATGATGTACTCTGCACCATAGCCATAGAAAGTCGCGTCGGTAAGTGCTTCGGCGTAGTTCTTTGCAATTACAAGTCCGTTTGCAAACACTCTGTACTTTGCCGTATACCTCATGCTGTCGTCTTTGGCGGTTGCGGTAGCGGTATAGTCAAGATAAACAGCACCGTCGCCCAACGTCCACGCTCTCTTCATGGTATAGTTTGCAGAGTCTTGGAACGGGTAAATCTTGGTTCCGTCGGCATCAAGAATATAGGTAACACCAATTCTCGATACTGCGGTTCCGTTGAAGTTTAAATCCGAAGCTTGAAGAAGATGATACGCTCCGTTTTGTGTGTCACCGGGCTTTGCAAAAAGAATAGTTGTTGTGTTGTCGCCAAAGGTTGTGGTAACGGTGGTGTTTGCGGTAGTTGACGTGTTGTCCTTTACAGCTATCCTTTTGGTGAACTTTTCATGCGCCGTATCTGATATTTTCAATACGTAAGTCTTTGTTTCATTAGCTTTGAGAGTATCAATTATCCAAAAGCTTCCGAATTTAAGAGAGTTGTCATCATAGAAACCAAGGTCAGCCTTTTCAAAATAGGCGGCGTTCTTCTCGCCCTCATATCTGTGGGGAATAAGCGTTTGTGTTTCGTCCTCACTGTCGTAAATGTAAACGTAGTCTGCACTTATGACCTCGCCTTTCTCAAAGCCACACTTGATTTCAATGGGCATCGTGACCTCATGGTCGTGGGGATTTGTTATTGTGGCGTAGTAGATATTTTCAGCAATCGCGTCCTCGGCAAATGAAGACACGGCAAAAGATGAAAACAGCATAGCACAGATCAGCAACGCACAAATAAATTTGTTAAAGATACTTTTGTTCATTGTGTTGCTACTCCTTTTTTATAAAATGTTTTGTGAAGCTCTTATTATCATTCTCGTTGGATGAAGCTCGTCCTCAAGCGTCAAGGGCATTTTGTCTATTCCCAAAAGGCTGTCGATAAAATACTCAAAATAGTCTTTTCCTTTTTCGCTTGTGTCAAGAGGACCGATGACCTCGTTGTTTATTATGACCCGG
Source organism: Clostridia bacterium (assembly GCA_017455945.1). GTDB lineage: Bacteria > Bacillota > Clostridia > Oscillospirales > CAG-272 > RGIG8775. The sequence continues at coordinate 5,043 of JAFTLM010000263.1, forward strand.
CTTTTTCTGCCCGCGTCGGTTATCTCGGCGTACCCATTCGTGCCGAACACTCTTACGCATTCGTTTCCGTGTCTGCCGATAGCTTTGGGAAAGTTAAGATAATTGGCAACCGCAGATGCAACACCGCCGTTTTCAAGCTTCATCATATATGAAACGGCAGTGTGAAGCGCTGAATTTTCCACGGTGTTTCCAAGCTGTGTGTCAACGGCATAAATATCGGTTATTTTAAGTCCGGTAATATGTTCGATGAATCGCAGATTGTGAACACCCACCTGCATTAAAAGTCCGCCGTCAATATCCTCGTTGTGAGGGCGTTTGTCAAGGTTAAGCGGATAGGATTTTTGGGTGTAGACCTGCACAATTTCGCCAAGCTTTCCCCCAAGTACGAGATTTCTGAGAGCAAGAAATGGCTGCTCAAAGGCACTTCCCGCCATTTCGTGGAACTGCACGCCGTATTTTACCGAGGCGTTGATTATTTCGTCAAGCTCACGCTCGGTCATGGCGCATGGCTTTTCTGCGTATACGTGCTTGCCCGCTTGCATACACATTACGGCTTCTTTTGCCTGCAGTCTTCTGTTTGGCGAGCAGAGCGAGATAAGCTCTACGTTGTCGTCGCCAATCATTTCCTCAAGGGTGTTATAAATTTTTATGCCGTCATATTTTTCGGCATTGGGGCAGTTACAGCAGGCATATGGAATAGCGTTGATATTGGGCACGCTGTCAAATACTCTTGTCACTTGATGACCGCAGTTGTTGTCGTAAATTCCGACCTTGATTTTTTTCATGATTCGCCTCGCAAAAATCTGTTTTTGTATTCTTCCACACATATCGTCTGCCCCTTCTCGGCGGATTCGTATGCCGCTTTGACTACGGCGAGAGAATTAAATCCGCTTGATATGGGAACGGGTACGGGAGTGTCGTTTAAAATCGAATTTATAAAAGCCACGTGCTGTTCGTATGGATTATCCGGGTTAAATAGCGTTTCGTTTGAGTAGGGAAGGGAGTACGTTGCCGCCTTTTTAGGTGTATCGTACATTATTCCAAAGCCCTCATAGCTTTCGCCCGACACCGTAAGTGTTCCGTTTACGTAAGAAATTGAGCCTTTGTTTCCGAGAATTTTCAGTGAAGCTTCTTTAGTGCAGTACGAGGATTCCACGGTTCCTAAAATGCCGTTTGAAAATTTTACAATGGAGTGCGTTGTGTCGTCCCCTCCGACGTGCGGGCTCATAAGATTTTCGGAAAAAGCCGAAATATGGGTTATTTCCGCATCAAGTATCCATTCAAGCATATCGTAATCGTGAACGCCAAGCTGAATGAGCGAGCCTCCGCCCGTAAGCTCCTTTGACGATCGCCAAAGCGGTGCGTCGGGCTTTGGTCTGTAAACGTATGAGGTTCTTGCATATACCGAGGATACGTTGCCGATAACACCGTGCTTAAGCATATCCTTTATAACGTGATATGCCTTTACGCAGTATCGGCTCATAAAAACGCCGCATTTTTTATCGGTGCTCTGTGAGAGTCTGAGAATTTCAACGGCATCCTCAATGCTTCCCGATATGGGTTTTTGCAATATAATGTGTTTTCCTGCCTTGACTGCGGCGGCAAATTGCTCTTTGTGTAAGTGATTTGGAGTGCTTATATCGATAACGTCTACGTCCGAATTGACGCAATCGTTAAAATCGGTGGAATAATTTTTCACTCCAAGCTCTTCCGCAACGCTTTTTGTGGTTTCTTCGTTGACGTCAACAACGAATTCAAGAGTTGCGCTGGGGATCTCCGTGTAAATCTTTCTGTAAAAGGACGCCATTCCTCCGCATCCTATAAGACCTACCTTTAACATTTTTCAGCCTCCTCGTAACTGTTGTAAGGGCACTTCAGCATACACCCCTCTACGATGGGCGCAAAGTTCTGGATCTGAAGCCTGTCGCTCTCTTTTATTGCCGACAGCAGATTTTCCCGCGTTACGATTTCCGGAACGGGGAAACTGTTAAGCGAGCCTAAAGCCACGGGCCCCGCTTCTTTTATCAGCCCGTATCTCATCGCCCAATCGCATTTAAGTCTGTCGGGTTTTATCATTTCGTATTTCACGCCGTCAATATCAAGTTTGAAAATATTATCATTGTCAAGCGCCAAAGCGGGACAAGCCTTAATGCACTTGTCGCAAGAAGTGCATTTGGATTTTTCGGAATTCGCAAGCGGGTCACAGTCAAGCGGCGTGTCCGTAACAATAGCAACGTAACGCACTCTTGACCCGTATTTTTCGTTCACGGCTAATCCGTTCTTCCCAAGGAAACCCAAGCCCGCACAGACCGCGGGAAGGGCGTTTGCCCTGATGTCAGGCAACATAAATGAATAAGCCTTGGAGGAGAAGCCAAGCAGGTCATCGGTTATGTAAGCCTTGTAGCCGTTTTGATGAAGAAGCTTGCATATTTTCATCGCCGTCGCGCGGTTCTCAAATATCATTTCCTTGTGAACGGTTGCTCCGTAGTGCGCCGCTTTGTATGCGGGCGGTTTCAAGACGTTTTTGACACTTCCGTCAAGCATAGAAAGTCCAACCACTATAACCGATTTTGCATCACTTACGTAATCCTTTGTGTTCAGTGCCTTTGTTGTAACCTCTTCAATTTTTGGATTTTTTGGCTTGCCCTTCATGTCTATCATTCGGTTGGCTTTTGCACCGTAGCCTTGTTCAACGGAAATAAAATAATCGTCGTCTGCGTATATCTTGTCAAGCTGTTTCGCAACACCGTCAATTCTTTCCGCACTTGAAATTCCGCAAAGCTCCGCTCCGTACAGTGCCGCTGTTTCTTTTATCTGCTTTGTAAGCTCTGTGGGCGTGCTTGCAGGGTTGATTTCCTTTTCAAACTCCCGGGTTGTGTTCTCAAAGGGAATGCTTGTGAGTATAAGTTGAACCTGATATGGGGTGTCGGATATTTTTCCTTCGTACAATCCCGCCATCTGAATGGCGTTAAGACCGCTTTCCACAATTGTGTCATAGCCGCCGCGTATCTCAAGGTGCTTTGCAAGCCACAAGGCATTTCTCGCACACTCCCTTGCCGAGTCACCCTCGCAGTTTTCGGGATAATATTGAATAACCAATATTGCGCTTTCTGCCGTGGGCAGATGATTTTTTATGCTTACATTGTTTTTTAAGAGAGTTTCGTTATTGAAAATTATAATTTTGCTTATCTCTATCTTTTCGCACAGCTCACCGATAAGCGAGAGTGCGTTTTTAATGCCGTTTTCACTGTAATTGGCAATAACGTCACGCTTTCTTCTGGGAGATGAGGTGAAAGAACGGTCAAAAATACGCCTGTCGTGAGTCATACACCACTTTAAACAGTTACCCATTTTCCAGCTGAAACGCTTTTCTTCTCCGCCCTCTGCCCATTCCTCGCAAAGTTTTGAAATTGATTCTTCATTGCATATTTCGGGACGTTTCATAAAGCTGTCAAGCTGAAAGTTTTCGCCAAGCGCACAGCGCCAAAGATTTTTGTGCTTGAAGGTGTATGCCTTATCTCCAAAATCAACCGTCAGCGTTCCGTTTGATTCCTTTGTGAAAACTTCGCCGGGGCAATGTTTTTCGCAAAGCTTACAGCCGTCGCAAAGCTTTGTGCCGTTATACATCGGGTCGGGAACGATAGGAGCATTTGTAACTACCGTAATAAATCTTTGCCTCGGTCCAAATTCGGGTGTAAGACAAAGGTTGTTCCAACCAATCTCGCCAAGACCTGCGGCACAGGCGGCGTAATAATGAGTTATATCTGCGGAAAATCCTCTTGGCGAAGCCTCGTTTTCTCTGTAATTCCACCATCCCGTGGCGGGTACCATCAATGCGTCATATCCGCTTTTTTCTATAAATTTGCACAGCTTAAATGCCGCATAGTTTCCGTGCTCGCTTGCAATGTGGTTTGAAACGGCGGGGCCGGGGAACCTCATGTCGGGCTGACCGCCAAGCTCCACGCAGGCATCAAGATAGTGAAATCCCATAACTACCGCCGCCGTGCAATCGGGCATAAGCGCCATAGGCGTGCGGTTAAAGGGTGCGGATTTCCAGCGTTTTAAGTCAGCAACACCTACTAAATCAGCACCTACCGATAAGGCGTATTTTTTTATATTTTCAGTTAAATCGGTCATTTTGCTTCCTCTCAATATAATATTACAATTTTATCATATCACCAAAGCTTTCCTTTGTAAATGTCTATTTTGATTTTTTTGTTTGATTTGATAATTTTTGTGTAAAACATTTGACTTTATACAAATTGTATGATAAAATAAAAACAAGTAATTAAATGCTGATTTGCGGAGAATGTGTTATGAATGAATTTTTGTCTGATTTGATAATAACTAAAATCTACTCGGTATCAACAATGTATACCGAGCAAATAAAAAAGAAAAGAGTAAGAAACAATTGGTGCTTGGGAATAAAGCACGAGGGCGAAACCGAGTATTTTTGCAACGGCAAAAAATACGTATCAAATCTGAATAACGTGGTTCTTCTTCCCAAAGGAAGCAGCTATGAGTGGTGCTGTACCGTTCCGGGACATTTTTCCTTTATCGAGTTTGAATGCGATAAGGAGTGCAAAGATATTTTTTGCTTTAAAGTTGCGAACGGCGACGAGATATTAAAAAGGTTTGTAGAGCTTGAGTACAACAGAAATCAAAAATCATCGTTTTGTGAAATCGAATCGATTTCCGAAACCTATAAAATTATCGTCGAGCTTTTAAAAACTCTCAAGAAAAAATACGTATCCTCCGAAAGCTACGCGAAAATTCAAACGGCGGTGAATTATATAAATCAAAATTACACAAACCATATTACAAACGACGAGCTGGCAAAAATGACCGATTTCAGCACCGTATATTTCCGCAAGCTTTTTACTGAAAATCTCAATATGTCGCCGCAGGCGTATATTCATACGCTCAGAATTCGTAAAGCAAAAGAACTTTTTCACAGCGACTTCGGAAGCATCTCAAACGTTGCGCTCTCTCTCGGATATTCCTCAATTTACGATTTTTCAAAGACCTTCAAGAAATATGCAGGAATTTCCCCAAGTAAGTATGTAAAGACCTGTATTTGATAATACGGTTATACGGCTTTTGTTTGAGTCGTATACTCCGACACCAATTTTAAGCCTTGAACAGCATCAAAAAAAGCGGTAGGCTGTAATTTTGAAAAGTCCGAATATCTTATCAAAACCAAAACAAAATTACCACCAAAAGCAATCAAATGTTACTTTTGGCGGTATATATGTCTATTTGATTTTGTGTTTATACATGCCGATGGTTTTGATTGCTATAATAGCGAAGTGTTAAATCAGCTATATGTTTATTTTTGACAAACAATGTTTTAATCCGATGCGGTGGGAAAATCTGTTGCTTTTTGACGGTATTCTTTTGGGGAAATTCCCACGTCTGATTTGAAAGTGCGGCAAAAGTGTTCGGGGTTTTCGTACCCTACGATTTCGGATATTTCGGCAATCGGTTTTGCGGAAAACTGCAACAAGGATTTTGCGTGCTTGATTCTCAGCTCCCTTATGAAGGTACTGAAGCTTTTTTTCATATATTGCTTGAACAGACGCCCTGTGTGAGTAGTGGAATATCCGATATGTGCCGAAAGCGATTCCAGCGTAACGGTGTTGAAATTCCGATTGACGTACGCCTGTATTTTATGCATAGTTTTGTCGAAGGTTTTTCGGGCGTCAGAAAGCCGTGCCTCCTTTTCGTTCATCATACTGTTGACGCAGTACAGTACGTTAGCCTCAACCAGCATAGAGGCTTCGTCTTTGTGTTCGCATTGATAGGTGAGTATTTCCTTTAAGTCATTTGATGACGTTTCGGAAAATACATATATTGGAAAGGTTTCTTCATTGCATATGGAAAAGAATTTTCCCATATCGGTATCGGGAAGAGGATATCTTTTGACAATTTGTAAAAACCATTCTTTGTCAAGCAGAATATTGTATACTATACTTTCTTCGTTAGCCGCATAGAGCGTGTGAAATGTTGCGGTGTTGAACAGAATGAAAGAGCCTTCTGTCATATAAATCGGTTCTCCCTCAACGAAGTTAATGCACTCGCCCTTTTTAATGTAGTTTATTTCAAAGCAGTCGTGGTCGTGGTATCCGGGTATCATACAGGGAAAGTGCCTGCATACAAACGCCACTTGATTTGGAATTTTACAAAAGCTGTCTATGGTAATGGTCGGTATAAGATTTGTTTGAGAAACTTTTTTCAGCGTTTCGGTGATTTGATTATACATATTGCACCTCCATTTGCAATATTGTAACATATCAAAGCTAATTTGTCAAGAAAAATGTTGTAAAATATCAACCGTATGGTTGAATATATCATTTACACAGAGCGGAATATGTTGTAAAATTACAATATGTATGTGGTTTTATAAAATATGGTACGCCGATAGTTTTTGTCGGCAATAAAGCTACTTGGAAATGGAGAAAAAATTATGAAGGCAAAGAAACTTACCAAAAAACTTTTATCACTTATTCTTAGTGTGCTTATGGTAATAACCGTTATTCCCGCAAGCATAATTCCGTCGTTTGCGGAATCGGACAGTGACACACTTCTTGAGGTTGGCGAAATATCGTACAGCGGTTGGACTACCGGTACTTATAATGAGTATTCCGTTAAGACAAACGGAACTGACGGTGATATTATTATTGTTTTTACCCCTCAGAATAATAACTGGAGTTCCGCCGGAAACAATCTTCTTTCCATAAACGGGGTTTCGGTTATCGCACATGGTGGAACAGCCGGTAGCTATAAACTTGGCTCTACCGATGTTGCCGCTAACTTTACAGCTCGTGTTATTACAGTAACTGTAAATGTTACTACAGGAGACGCTACTATTGTTGATACAGCCGGAAATAGTGGTACAGCAAACGTTGGTGCTATCGGGGAGACTTTTACTCTTAAGATAAATCAGGATAATACCAACTCTTGGACGCTTACTTCGCTTGTTGTAACACAGGCAAAAGGAGCAAGTGGTGATTCCTCCGATACGGGTGCACTTCTTGAAGTTGGTCGCATTGCGTATGCCAGCTGGTCAAACGGTACGAAAAATGAGTATACGGTAGAGACCAACAAAACGGGCGGAGACATAACCATAGTATTTACGCCCGAAAGAAACAACTGGTACAGTGACGGAAACAATCTTCTTTCTGTTAACGGTGTATCTCTTATAAAGACTTACGGCGTAAGCGGATCGTATAACGGCTACTATCTCGGTACAACCGCTGTTAAGACAAGCGTGGCAAACGTAATCACGGTAGTTATTAATCCCACTACCGGCGCGGCATCAATCAGCGATGTTGCGGGAAATACGGGAACAGCTAACGTTGGAGCAATAGGAGATAGCTTTACAATGATTGTTAACCAGGATCAGAATAACGGTTGGGAGCTTACTTCAATTGTTGTAACACAGGCAAAAGAGGCAAGCGGAGAAACTCACGTTTGCGAATATACCACAACGGTAAAAGAAGCAACATGTACGACACCCGAGGTTACTGTGAAGGAATGCTTGGAGTGCGGTGATTCAACCGAAACTGCAACTGCTCCCGTTCTCGGTCACACTTGGGGAGCATGGTCTAAGAGCAATGGCGTTGCAACAAGAAGCTGTACGGTTTGCGATTACAGTCAAAGCAAGACTGTCGGTGCTGCCGATAACTCTAAAAATCTCCTTGCAATCGGAGATTCTCTTACATACGGCGTAAACGTTGAGAATACAATAAACGGTTCGTGGGCAAGATACGTTTCGGATAACTTTGGAATGAAAGCATATCATAATTTTGCCGTACACGGAACAGAGGTTTATGAGTGGTACAGCCTTCTTACAGGAAATGCTGCTCCCAACGAAGAAACAAGTACCGAAATCGGCGGTTTGACAAGGGATGCTCTTATTGAAGAGGTTAGAAATGCCGGAATCGTGGCATTCTCTCTCGGTTCAAATGATTTGATAGGCGGTTACGTCGGTCACAGAAGTGCTGAAAAGGTACATGAAACCTTGATTAAAATAGTGGACGAGATTCACGCGATAAACCCCGACGCAATCGTTGTTTCGGTAGGTTATGCTTACGGTATAGCTATGAACGAGGGTGGCAAGCATGAAACAAGCTATCAGTTGTTAATAGATTTTAACAACCTTATGACCGAAACCCTCAATTCCGAGGCTTATAACAGCTTTGCTTATCACGTGGACGTATCCAACGTAATGTCCGACGTATTGCTTATGGGTACGGATACTGTTCATCCTACAGCAGAGGGTCACAGGGTAATAGCAGACCGAGTTAACTTGGCCCTTGAATCGCTTGATAAGGCAGATAAGGTTACATGGGAAAATGTTTCCTCTTACGTAAACCATTTTGACGGCACTGCTCCTGCGGCAGCTGTTGTGGCTTGGGGCGAAACGGGAAAAGACGGAGTTCTTACGGTTGCACCTTCTGCCGATACAAATGCTAAAAATGCTAATACGCTCAATGTTGGTTCGGTTGCATTCCCGGGTAAAACGGTAGTTACCTTTAAGTTCAATATTCCACAATTGCCCGAAAGCGGCTCTATAAATATCTTCCATGACAGAGGTGCTTGGCAAAGTTACGTTTGTGTGTTCTCCCAAGTCAATGAAGAAACACAGGAGACAGAGTTCTTTGCATCGGTAGGAAACAAAAACGAAGGTAATTCGGTTGTAAAAATAGAAGGAAACACATGGTATGATGTTACTATTCTGTTTGCCGAGGATGCAAGTGCGTATTCCAGAGTATATATAGGAAATACGTTTATCGGAACGGTAAAGGGCGATATAATCGGAAGAACAGCGGGCTGGGGCTTTGCTAACTTCAGCGGTTGTTCCGGAGCCGGGGAGCAGAATGCCGCCGCCTACCAAATCGACGACTTTACGGCATCTACGGTAGCCGATGACACTCTTGTTCACGCATACGGTATACAGAGATCCGAGCCTTCCGATTTGTTGTATGACGTGAGATTTATTCTTTCGGTAGCGGATATATATAACGACGAGTCGGCAATAGGAATGGATATTACGGTCAACTACGGTGATGAAAGCAGAACCAAGACCGGCTTGGAAGTCAAAACAGTTTTTGAGGGATTTTTCGAGAACTACGGAGAAGATATAGTAAGTGCGGACGATCTGGGCGGACAATATATTGCCGCGATCGTAGTGGAGGATATTCCTGTGGAATACGAATGTGTTGAGTTTGTTGTTTCTCCGTACGCACTTGTAGACGGAGTGAAATATTATTCCAAGACTATGACGGCAACAGTTTATTCTAAAAAATAACCATACATAAGAAGAAATTTAAGGGGCTGGGAGTAAGTCTCAGCCCATTTAGGGGAGGTATAAGATGAAAAAAATTATGGCACTATTGTTGGCAACACTTACGTTGTTCTCAAGCTGCGGACCTGCGGCAAATAGCGAAAATGCGTCCGGTGAAGAAATTACGGCGGTTCCCACTGTTACCGACCCCATTGTTACAGAACCTACGGTCACCGAACCTGTGGCGACAGAGCCTGCGGTAACCGAGCCTGCGGTAATCGAGCCTATTGTTACCGAGCCTGTTGTTACCGAGCTGATTGTAACTGAGCCCGTAGAGACTGACCCGCCCGAAACAGATCCGCCCGTAAAGGTGGAACGTGATGATTTTATAATTAAGGTTAAAGATGATACTTACGTCGTAAAC
>JAFTLM010000264.1 GCA_017455945.1 Clostridia bacterium
AAGCTCCCAATCATTAGCCCAACAAACTCGTCGGTGTTCAGCCGACGAGTGAACGGCAACGCACAAAACAATCAAAAAACTTTCATTAGGAAGGTTTTTTGCGGAGCTTTTTTGCAAAAAAGCGACCCGTTCCCCCCGTTCTCTCCACCGCTAAACTATAATTCTCCGTTTATGACACCAAAAAAGGCTGAGTCAAACTCAGCCTTTTTTCGCTATTCTTTACCGATCTACTTCTTTCTGTTGACCATAATTGACAGGAACACGAAAACGGCGACGAGCGAGAAAATCATTCCCACAAGTATTCCGCACTTCATTCCCAGGCTTTCGGGGGTAAGTCCCATGCGAGACGCCAGCTTGATTGCCCCTGCGTTTTCGCTAATCGTATCGGTTATCACGCCCACAAGCTGGGGACCCACCGACGCACCCAGGTCGCCCCCTGCCGCCATAAGCGCAAACATCATCACGCCTCCGTGTGGAAAGCGTTCCGAGACCGCTATAAGGCTTCCCGGCCACATCATCGCGGTGCAAAATCCCGTCAAAGCACAGGCTATAAGCCCCACAACAGCCACGCCCGACACCGCCGCTGTAAGGTAGCACACTGCCGAGCCTATGGCACTGAAAAACAGCACCTTGCATATGTTCTTTCCGTATTTCGCGTAGAGGCTTCGTCCAAGCCCCAGCATTATTGAAAACATCGCCACGCCAAACAGGTCGCCCCACACCTTCTCGATTCCGAGTGCTCTTTCGATATATCCCGAGCACCACTGTGCCATTGTGCATTCAGCCGCACCGCCCAGGAAGATTCCCAGCACGCAGACCCACAGCCCCTTGCTTTTAAGGAAGCCGATAGCCCCCGACGCTTTTTCGGGTGTTTCGAGTGTCGGCAGCTTTGAGCCGAAAAAGAGCACGCACGCCGTCAGGGGAACAAGGGCAAACAGGAGTGCCAATATCTGCCAGTGCTCATTGCCGAACGCCAGCAAAAACAACGTGCTGACCGCAACCACAAACACAACGCCCCAGGCGTAAACCGAGTGGAGCTTACTCATTTCGCGTTCGGGATTTTCGCTTGGAATAGCGGCTATAACAGGGCTTATAAGCACCTCGTTAAATCCGCTTGCCGCCGAAAAGATAACCGTTCCCACAAGGATTCCCGGGTAGGCGTTTCCGGGGAAAAGCATAGGACAAACCGCATAAACGATAAGCCCCACTGCCCCCAGCACGGGTGCCGCCTTTACCGCCATCGGGATATTGAATTTGTGAGAAAACAGCGAAAAGATCAAGTCAATGATAAGCTGTGTAACAAAGTTTACCAGCACCAAAAAGCCGAGTGCGGTATAGGATATTCCGTACAGATTCTGAAAAGCCAGAAAGAGCACGGGCGAAAGATTTCCGACAATGGACATTGTCACGTTGCTTGTGTAACAAGCCAATTTTACTTTTTTGTAATTTGAAGTCATAATAAATTCCTTACGCAGTTTACAATGATGTTTTTATAATAGAGCGTGTGCGAACCGAAGCTTTCGGCGGGAGCAAGCCCCCGCCCTACGAACCATTGTTTTTTGTGTTCGCACATCATAAGCCTCCCTTGTGCAAAGGGAGGTGGCACGGCTTGACGTGACGGAGGGATTGTAAAATGTCAGATTTGAGAAAAACACAATCCCTCACCGCCTTCGGCGGAGCTCCCTTTACACAAGGGAGCCTTATATACCGTTGTGCAAAACCTAAAGAGGTGCGGACAATATCGGTATATTGTAGGTGCGGATATTATCCGCCCGAAAACAAAAATCAATCCAACTCTTTTTTACCTGTATAAAGCTCGTAATATCTGCCCTTTGCCGCAAGCAGGTCGGCGTGGTCGCCACGCTCGATTATCTCGCCCTTCTCAAGCACCATAATGGCGTTGGCGTTGCGGACGGTGGAAAGTCTGTGGGCGATAACGAAGGTGGTTCGGTTCTTCATAAGTCTGTCCATACCGTGCTCTATGTGGCGTTCGGTTCTGGTATCAACCGAGCTGGTCGCCTCGTCAAGCACCAATATGGGAGCCTTTGAAAGTGCCGCGCGGGCAATATTGAGAAGCTGACGCTGACCCTGGGAGAGGTTCGCTCCGTCTCCCTCAAGAAGCGTGTCGTAGCCGTTCTCAAGCCTCATTATGAAGCTATGTGCCGAAGCAGTTTTTGCCGCTTCAACAACCTCCTCGTCGGTGGCGTCAAGCCGTCCGTAGCGGATATTTTCCATAACCGAACCCGTAAACAGGTGGGTGTCCTGAAGCACCATTGCCACGTTTTTGCGAAGCTCGGATATCTTATAATCCTTGATGTCCACTCCGTCTATGGTTATCTTGCCGGAATCTATATCGTAGAAGCGGTTGAGCAGATTTGTTATGGTTGTTTTGCCCGCACCCGTTGAGCCCACGAAGGCTATCTTCTGACCGGGGTGAGCGTAAAGCGAGATGTTTTTAAGGATAACCTTATCGGGATTGTAACCAAAGGTGACGTTTTCAAGCACCACGTCGCCCTTTATCTTGCTTCCGTCGTAGGTTCCCACCTCGTCGGTGGGCTCCGGCTGTCTTGCCATAAGCTC
>JAFTLM010000019.1 GCA_017455945.1 Clostridia bacterium
CGAAGTACTGTCTTCTTTCGGAGTGACCGATAACTACGTACTCAACCCCAGCTTCAACAAGCATCTCTGCGGAAATTTCGCCTGTGTATGCACCGGAAGCCTTGAAGTGAACGTTTTCAGCACCGATCTTTATGTTGGAGCCCTTTGCAGCCTCAACAGCGGCGGGAATGTCGATTGCGGGAACGCAAAGGACAACGTCGCAAGCATCCTTACCTGCAACGAGGGTCTTCATCTCCTCAATAAGAGCTGTTGCACTCTTGGGAGTCATATTCATTTTCCAGTTACCTGCGATACCTGTTCTTCTCTTTGAAGGATTCATTTTTTATTCTCCTTTATATACTGATTTTTGGGGCGACCTAAGCCGCCCCATTTGTTTAATTACTTATCCTGGAGGCAAGCAATACCGGGAAGTTCAAGTCCCTCAAGGAACTCAAGCGAAGCTCCGCCGCCTGTGGAAATGTGTGTGATCTTGGAAGCGTAGCCAAGCTGCTCGCAAGCTGCTGCAGAGTCACCGCCGCCTACGATAGTAATAGCCTCAGACTCAGCAAGAGCCTCTGCTACTGCGATAGTACCCTTTGCAAGTGTGGGGTTCTCGAAAACTCCCATAGGGCCGTTCCAAACAACAGTCTTTGCACTCTTTGCCGCGTCTGCGAAGAGTTTCTTGGTGTTGTCACCAATATCAAGACCCATCTTATCTGCGGGAATCTCGTTAGAAGGAACAACATCAACGTCGATGGGAGCATCTATAGGATCGGGGAATGCCTTTGCGACAACTGTGTCAACGGGAAGAAGGAGCTTAACGCCCTTTTCCTCAGCCTTTGCCATCATCTCGCGGCAGTAATCTACCTTTGTCTCGTCGAAGAGAGAGGTACCGATTCCATAGCCCTTAGCTGCGAGGAATGTATATGCCATACCGCCGCCGATGATAAGGGTATCAACCTTTGTAAGGAGATTGTTGATAACGTTAAGCTTATCGGAAACCTTTGCTCCGCCAAGGATAGCAACGAAGGGGCGCTCAGGATCTGCAAGAGCCTTACCCATTACGCCGATTTCCTTCTGGATAAGGTAACCGCAAACTGCGGGAAGGTAATCAGCTACACCTGCTGTGGAAGCGTGTGCTCTGTGAGCCGCACCGAAAGCATCGTTTACGAAAATTTCTGCCATAGAAGCAAGCTCTTTGGCAAACTCGGGATCGTTCTTCTCTTCTCTCTTATCAAAACGTGTGTTTTCAAGAAGCATAGCCTGTCCCTCTTTAAGAGCGGCAGCCTTTGCCTTTGCGTCTGCACCGATTGTATCAGCAGCAAGTTCAACGTTCTGACCAAGGAGCTCTGTAAGTCTTGCCGCAACGGGAGCAAGAGAATACTTAGCAACAACTTCTCCCTTGGGCTTACCCATATGAGAGCAAAGAATTACCTTTGCCCCCTTAGAGAGGAGGTACTTGATTGTGGGAAGCGCCTCAACGATTCTCTTATCGCTGGTAATTACGCCGTCCTTAAGGGGTACATTGAAGTCACAACGAACAAGAACTTTCTTGCCGGCAACATCAATATCTTCGATGTTTTTCTTATTGTAGGTCATTTTGTGTGTCCACCTTTCGTAATATTTTTACACCATATATTAATATACCACAAATGTCAGATTTTATCAATACCTATTTGTTAAATTTTTCCCAATTTGCGAAAAAAATTATTGTACAATTATCACAAAAAAGAACGCCGCATTAACTGCGGCGTTCAAATCGTCTATTAATTACTTTGCAACAGACATAAGAACTTCGTCGATATAAGCCTCAAACTGACCCTGATCGTCAAAGAATCTTACGTAAGAACCTGTCTTGCCGGCAACAGATGCACCAAGCTTGCCTGTTCCTTCGCTTGTCTTGCCGTCTGCGCCTACGAAATCAACGTTGATAGTTCCCTTTGCAGGGTCTACAACAACAGTGATCTTATCCCAACCCTTGTCGGAATATGTAGCAACAGCCTTGCTGTTACCAAGTACGAATACATCGCCTACACCGTCAACGGTAAGAAGCTTATACTCTGCACCGCCGATGTTCCAAGTGAGGAGGTCAAGTACACCTGTAAGAGGATACTCGTCAAACTTAGCCATGAAGGAGATGGTGAACACCTTGGAAGCAAATGCGTTATTCTTATCAGCAAGTTCAAAGAAACCGTTGCTGTTCTGTGCACTGGAACCTGTGGGAACGTTAGCGTAGTTGTTAACTTCCTCACCGTCTGTAAATGTAACTACCTGAGTTGCAAAAGCATCCTTGTAGTCGATATCCTCAAACTTGTCCGCAATGTTCTTTACGTCTGCAAGATCATCAAAAGATGTGTAGAAGAAGGGGAACTCGATAGCGGAAGGATCGGCAACCTTTTCGCCGTTAGCATCCTCAACATATGTATCGGAACATACGGAGCAGAAGTACTTTGTGTACTGACCGTCTGTGCTCTTAAGAGGAGAGTACTCGTGGTGAGCGGGAAGAACAACGTCGAATGTCATATCGCAAGAACGACAGATTTCGGTGTACTTACCGTCTGTTGTACAAGTGGGCTCTACGCGAGAGTTGGGAACCTCTCTCTTACGTGTGTGCTTACAATCCTCGTCTTCAGCAGGATCTGTAACAGTGGGATCTGTTTCCGTAGGCTCTGTTCCCGTGGGATCGGTCACAGGGGGAGTGTCAACAGGATCCGTAGCAGCAGGCTCTTTGTCGCCGCCGCAAGCTGCGAATGCGCATACAAGCATCAAAAGTGCAAGTGCAAGCGCCATAACTTTGGTAAATTTCATGATTTTTCCTCCAAAATTAAAGAAATATTTTGCCTTACGTCAAGCAAGCATAAGTACAGCTTATTTAACGCAAGCATCTATGGTATTAATATAACACAAAATCTTATTTTTGTCAATAGCTTATATGAAAAGACATTATCTTTTTTTGAAACCTTATTTAATCTGTACAAAACAGAGTCCAAAATACTATGCACTTTCACCATATCTTTTGGAGCCAAAACACATCTCGACTACTCTATTTAAATTGCTTTTATTTTATCTCTGCAATTTTCAAGTTGTCGAACTTGGGAGAAGAGGTTCCGTTAACCGGCACAGCATCATAAATACGCATGCTGAATGCTCCGCCAAAAGCTTCGTTATTGTAGTCGCTCAGTGTTCTCTTTCCTATGTATGTTCCGTCTATATACACCGAAAGCTCTCGTGTTGCATTATCTACGATGCCGATAAAGTTATACCAGGTTCCTTTCTCTACTTTATAGCTGTTTGAGTCATTGAAGCCGGACATAACCGTAGAAACCGAACCGTTGGATTCAAAATATTTTATCGCCCAAACCCAATCCTGTTTTGTACCGGGCTTTGCAAGCTTATAATCCACACCGCCGATGAAAGTAAATATGGACTCTCCCTTGTCAGTCAAGCCGTCTGCAGTAAGGCAGAAATCAAAAGAAACGACGTATTTGGGAAGAGTTTTTATTTTATCAACGTCATACCCTATCCACACGTTACCTTGCGGATAAGCTACACCGTCAACAACGGCAGGATACGTAAATGTAAAGGTTGAGTATTTTTCGGCTTCTGCGGGCTCTTCAAACTCAAGAAACAACAACGGTGCCTCTTCGGTATATCCCGCAATTTCACCGCACTTGATGCATTTACTTCCTATTTTTCCGTTTGCGGCCGAAAGGTGGCTCATATCGAGTTCGTGTGATGCGGGAATTACCGTATCATTAGATTTTCCACAGCGAAAACAAGTCGAACGCATTACGCCATCATCGGTGCAAGACGCTTCGGACAAAACGGTCTCCACCATAACGTGGTCATATTTCTCAACAAGAATCTTACCGCATTCTGTACAAACAGAATCCGCCTCACAAGTTGCATCGTTTGCGTTATGAGGCAAAAACGGAAGGAGTGTTTCACTTCCCTCTTCAACCTCTCCGCAGGAACATTGATTTGCCTTGATTCCGGAAGCTGAACATGTAGCTTCCCTCACAATTGCTTCTTTAAACGAATGGGTATGCTCTGCAATTTCGCCCGATTCAGTATCACTTGCGGACGGTTTTGTTTCAATCTTATCCGAATTGCTTTCTTTTTCGCCACACGAAACAAGCACAGCTATCAGGCAAACACAAATCAACATCAAAATAAATATTTTTTTCATTATGCCCCCATAATCAGTGAAGGTCGCCAAGGCGACCTTCATTTTAACATTACTTAATTTCTACAAGCTTGAAGTTATCGTAATACGGCATAGAAACACCGTTCGACTTCACGTCGAAGAAACGAAGCTCAAAGTTATTATTATACTTGGCGTCGTTGTGATTATGTACGGTCTTGGAGCCGATGCTTACACCGTCTATATATACCGATACGGTATTGGTTGCCGTATCAAGAATAGCCGTACAGTTATACCATTTATTAAGTGTTGCGGGAACGCTGTTGCTTGCATTGTGACCCGAATCCTGTGTTGAAAGAACTCCGTCAGCCTGATAATACTTCACGATCCACGCATAGCTGTTTCCACCGCGGGATGTAAACGAGAAGATGGATTCGCCTCTGTGTGTAAGTCCTGCGGTTGTAAGCTTGAAGTCAAAGCTCACAAGAAGCTTGGAATTTGACGGAATAACGTCTGCACCGTACTTAAACCAAAGTGCTCCGTTTGTCTGAAGCGTACTGTTTTCATACTTCATTTCGGACGGCTTCTCAACAGTAAACGCAGGATAATTTGCAAATTCAGCCTCGCTGTCAAAATCAAGTTTGAGAATGGTTTGCTTTTCAGCAAAGGTTACGGTCTGACCGCACTTTGTACAAGTGCTTCCCGCAGAGCCTTTGGAAACGGTAAGCTTTGTAAGATCGTATGTATGGCCTGCGGCAACAACGGTATCGGTGCTTGTTCCGCAACGGTGGCAGGTGCTTCTCGCAAGGCCGTCTACAGTGCAGGTTGCTTCTGTAACAACAGAATCAACAAACAAGTGACCGTACTTTTCAGTCAAAACCTTTCCGCATGTTGCGCACACGGAATCTTCTGTACACGTTGCCTCTTTCGCATTGTGAGGAGCAAACGGCAAAGGCATTTCGTTGCCTTCAACTGCACCACAGCTGCACTTCTTCTCTTTCTTTCCAAGCGAAGTGCACGTAGGCTCCAGGGTTACTACTTCTTTAAAATCGTGTGTATGGGCACCGTCATCATCCGGGTCTTTCACATCGGAATCGGGGGTATTCTCAGGTCCCTGAGTTACATCGGGGGTGGGCTTTTGTGTATCATCGCCGCCACAAGCCACAACAGCCAAAGCAACGATAAGCACCAGCACGCAGATCAACAATTTTTTCATAAAAAATCTCCTTAACAAATTTATTTTGCTATTTGCAAACTTCTGTATACATTTTAGCACATATAACCAATTTTGTCAAGTAGAATAACTAATAAATGTGTACTTTGGAAAAATTACCAATAAAAAACCGCCCCCGTTTTGGGGGCGGTTAAATCTTTCTTACTTAAGAGCGGAAATTGTGAAGTTATCGATAACGTGACCGAGAGCGGGACCATCACCGAATCTGAAGCATGCGCTTTCAGCGGGAATTTCAGCTATTGCAGCGTATACCTGTCCCGAATTTCCGATATACGTTCCGTTGATGAACGTATGTGTTGCCTTATTGGCGGGAGAAACAACTATCTGTACGGTACATTTTGTACCATGAGCCAGAGCAATAGAGTTGCTATCGCTAAGTTTAGAAGTGTCAGTAGCAGCGTTAACCGTAGCTATCTTATCTGCATTCTCGATATACTTGATTATCCATCCCCACTTTGTAGAGCCGGTAGTTGAACCGTTATATGCATTGCCAAGCAACGAGAATACGGAGCCTGCGGTATCTGCAGCTGCTTCGGCAGTTGTGGTGTAATCAAAACTGATTACGAAAGTACCGAGAGACGCAAGCTTTTCGGGATCTGCGATATTAATGTATGCGGGGACTCCTTTAGCGGGAGCAAGCGCCTTAGAACCGTTAACGTCAGCAATGGTCCAGTTTTCGGGTTTGACAAGCTCAAGTCCGACGGTATTATTAGCTGCCTCGGCTACAACGTCACCTTCAAAAGTAAGCTGGAATGCGGGAGCCTGTGCTGTAAGGGTTACAGAC
>JAFTLM010000265.1 GCA_017455945.1 Clostridia bacterium
AAAGCTGTCGTCTTCGGTGTCATCAAACTCATCGGGTTCCTTGGGATCCTCATTTTCTTCCGGTGCTTGAGTAGGTGTATCGTTTTCGTCGTCCGTGGTGTTTACAGATGTGTCTACTGCTTCGCCGGGCTTGGTTTTGTTGTCATCACCTGTGCAGGAAATAAGAGAAAAAGCTGAGATTCCAATAGATAAAATAAGAAAAGCAAGTGTAAGTTTTTTTGTCATGATTAGACTCCTTTTTATTTAAAATTTTATTTTTAATTTTCATCAAAATAGTCGGTCAATGCGACTACGTTTTCAGAGATTTTTTTAATAGAAGCTGTGAGTTCCTTGTATATATTCATTTTATTGTCATATATACCCTTGTTTGAACCTACGTTTGAGAGGTCGCCTTCGCCTTTATAGAAAACGGTAAGCGAGGGGGCAAGTGCGGGACCGTCGATTATGTTTCCGTTTTTAACGTTTTGATAAGCACTTGGCACGGCACCCGAAATATCAAAGGCTCTGTAAAGGTTTCCTGCCTCGTCCTTGTATATAGTCTGGTCGTTGTCGCGGAATCGATACCACGTCCAGCCCACACAGCTTTTTGACTCGATGAGGATAAGCGTGTAGTTTTCAAAATGTATCGCTCTGTCCTTTTGAGTGTCAACGTTCCAGCCGGCGTTTTTCTGATTTCCGAGAGAGTATCCGTTCATATCCACCGCGTCGCTCGCTTTGGCAAAGAACTCGGTGACCACGAAAGGTCTGCCGCTGTACCTGTATATGCCCTCAATGGTGTCTGCGGGAGGCTCCATTCCGCCGTAGAGATTGACCGAGATAACATCAAGATGTATGCCGGCTGCTCTGAGATAGCCCTCGCTGGTTTCGTTATCATGGTGAATACGGGTTCCGAGATACATATAGTCTCCGCAACCAACCTTGTCAAGAGCATCTGTCACAACCGTGAAGTAAGTATCAAAAACAAACGCTTTAAACTCCTCGGAAAGCTCCGGGGTGATATCGTTTAGAGAAGGATTTGGGTTTCCCGTTGCTCTCATAAACCAGGTCCAAGCCGCGGCGTATGAGAAGGCGTTGACAGGCTCGGTGGGGTCAATGGTGAGATAACGGTAAAGCATATCCGTGTTTGACGGAAGCTCGTTGTCGGAGTAGAAACCAAGAACGCGGTCGCTTCCTTTATAGGGGGCAGTAACCTCTGCATAGCGATTTTCACAATACTTGATGAAATCCGGGTCAAAGACGTTCATTGTGTTGTTATGAGCGAACTTGTCGTCGCCGCCTGCTGTCGCCTTAAGCTTGAGCTCGTTGTACATATAGTAGGCAATACCGCCTGTGCTTACCGCGGTAATAAGCTTGTTTTGATTGAAGAATCCGATGTCTCCGCTCCAATAAGTGTTGATTCCCGTAGCAAGAAGCTCGTCAGAGACAGTCTTGTAGAAGTTTTCTTCTGAGCCATACTTTTCTATCGCCGCTTTTTTCTGATTGTCGGTAGAGCCAAGCTCAAGAGTATTTATTCCGGAGGCGAAGAAGGGATTGCCTATTGGGTCTATAATGTAGAATCTGCCGTCAATTTTTTCGGCGTGGAAGTACCCGGTTGCATTGCCTTTGAAACCGGCATTTGCTATGCCGCCATACTCGTCGTACTCGTTTGCCGCCTCCGCTTTGAATCCGATAAGCGAGTCGACCGTACGCGCGTATTTTACCGCGGAAGTACGATTGGTAGGCGAACTTGAGTTTTGCATGGTCTTTACTGTGTGCGAGCCACTTGGCTTGCTGACGTCCACAGTCTCAAGGTCGTGGGGCTCGTAGGTGTTGGCGTAAGCCTTCACACGCCCAACCTTGAACCACTCGTCAACCAGCTTTTCGGCATATCCCCAGGGCTCATACCCATCGTTGCCCATCTTGCTGAGATCGGTTTCGTGGTTGTACAAAACGGGGTAAACGCTGAGCTTTGGTGTTCCTGTATCGGATTCCGAGGAAGCAAAACGCATCTGTCCGCTGTCGCCGTCGTTTTCAATGTTCGTTATTTTGAAAGCTACAGCACCGTCTTTGGCGTGTTTGATAACATAATCTGTTACGTCTATCGCGTTGTATTGTTTTGCAGCATATCTTATCTCGCCTATATATTCAATCTCTTTGGCAAGAGTGGGCGCGTTTTTGCCGGTAAGCTCATTTTCGGTCCAGTTTGTGTCAACACCGCAGATATCGGCAAGAATACCTCCCGCGGCAATTTCCTCATCGCTCATTTTCGAACGGTGGGTGTTGACGTAAAATTCAAAATAAATTTTGCTTGAGGCAAGCAATCTGTTAATTGCCGTCTCCGAAAACTCAAATTTGACGTAAATTTCACGAGTGTAGGGCGTATCTTCACCGCTGTTTTTAAGCTCAAGCACGGTGCTGTTACCGAAGTTTTCATCGTTGCCTCTGCGGACAAACGTATCATCGGATGGGTAAGCGGTGTATTCCACCGAGTTGTTGCCAAGAGAAAGTACCGGATATCCGTCCTTTTCTGCCCCCGCGTAAACAAGGATTGCCGATTTACCGTATTTACGTATTCCGTCCTTTTGTACAAAGGGCCTGAATACT
>JAFTLM010000266.1 GCA_017455945.1 Clostridia bacterium
AAAAGCTTGGAATGAAATTTGAGGGCGTTTCGCGTTCCGCGGTCTGTAAAAACGGAGTCTATCACGACGTCGGAACCTGCTCTGTGCTCAGAAATGAATTTTATGCTTCGAGACAGAGGCTCCGAAATGCAAAATAAAAAGCGGAAAAAATTTTTAAAAAAACTATTGACAAATCCGAAGTTTTATGGTAAAATCATCGGGTAAGAAGCAGAACTCTCCGTTCTCACCGTATCGCTTTCGTGTGTATACGGTTGATATTTAAGAACCCACGGCACGTCTGTGGAGTACTTTGCGCACGGAGGTAGCTTCGTGGGCTTTTTGTTTTATAAGCCAAATATTTTTTGGAGGTGTACACCTATCAGTAACGCAAAAGAACTGCAAATTAACGAAGCCATCAAGGAGAAAAGCATCAGAGTTATCGGTCCCGATGGCGAACAACTTGGAATAATGAGCAGCGAGGCTGCACTTGCGAAGGCTTATGACGAGGGATATGACCTTGTTATGATGGCAGCAAACGCCGAACCGCCCGTGTGTAAGATTATGGATTACGGTAAGTACCGCTTTGAGTGTGAGAAACGCGAGAAAGAGGCACGTAAGAAACAGCAGGTTGTTGAAGTTAAAGAAATTCAACTTTCGTACAGAATCGATACTCACGACTTTGAGACGAAGGTTAAGCACGCAGTAAGATTTCTCACCGACGGAAATAAGGTTCGCGTAGTTCTTCGCTTTAAGGGAAGAGAAATGAGCCACGTAGCGATGGGAAGCGAAATTATGACAAAGTTTGAGGATGCCTGTGCCGAGTACGGAACAGCCGACAAGAAACCTGTTCTTGACGGCAGACTTATGAGTATGGTGCTTGCTCCGATAAAGCCCGCAAAAAAATAATTCAGAGTCATAACCACGGTGCGAAAGCACTTGTGTATGATAAATAAAACAACAGATTTCCGCCGTGATTTGCGGAATCTGAAAAACAGTAAAGGAGATAAAAATCATGGGAAAGATCAAGACACATAAAGCCTCTGCAAAGAGATTTTCTGTTACCGCCAACGGAAAGGTTAAGATTAACCATTGCCACCACCGCCACAACCTCGGTCTTAAGACCGCAAAGCGTAAGAGACACCTTCGCACAGGTGCATACCTCAGCGAGGCTATGGCTGCTAACATCAAGGCAATGATCCAGAAGTAATCTGACAAAAGAATTTATTAGGAGGAAATAGAAAATGGCAAGAATTAAGGGCGCTGTTATGACGCGCAAGAGAAGAAATAAAATGCTTAAGGCTGCGAAGGGATACTGGGGTGCAAAATCCAAGCACTTCAAGATGTCTAAGCAGGCTGTAATGAATAGCGGCAACTATGCATTCGCAGGCCGCAAGATGAAGAAGAGAGACTTCCGTCGTCTTTGGATTACTCGTATCTCTGCTGAGGCAAAGAACAACGGTATGAACTATTCTACATTTATGAACGGACTTAAGAAGGCAGGTATCGATCTTAACAGAAAGATGCTCGCTGAAATCGCAGTTTACGACAAGGCTGCATTTGCTTCCCTCGTTGAGAAGGCAAAGGCTGCTCTGTAAGTCTGAAAAACAAAAAACCCGACGGGATGTCGGGTTTTTGTCGTATTAAAGGCGTGCATAAGGTTTGCAAAAACTAATGCATATATTAATATGAAGTGAATGATTTGCAACATTTTTGAGGGTTTAGTATGAATTTTACCGGTGAAGTGATTACGTCAAGGCAGAACAGAATAGTGGTGGATGTCGTTAAATTGAGCGATAAAAAGTCGCGTGAAAAGAGCCGTCTTTTCAGATTTGACGGCTGTAAGCTTTTGCTTGAGGCATTGGAAAAAGACGTCGCCATAAACCGAATATTGGTTAGCGAGAGCAAAGCGGAGCAAATCGTTTCTGTCTTGAACAAGGCTAAAAACGGAGAATCCGAGATAAAAATTTCGGTGTTGACAGACGAGCTGTTTGCCAAAGTGTCGGAAGAACAGGCTCCCGAAGGTGTGATTTGTGTAGCGGAATATCCCAAACACCACAGTCTGAAAGCCGAAAAGAGCGAGCTTCTTGCTATGGCGTCGGATTTGTCAAAGCGGGTTTTGATGCTTGAATCGGTTCGTGATCCGGGAAATATGGGAACGATAATAAGGAGTGCCGCGGCGTTTGGCGTTGACACGGTGGTTATAAGCAGCGATTGCGCGGATATTTATAATTCCAAAACCGTCAGAGCCGCTATGGGTGCACTTTTTAAAATCGGTGTGGTGTCGTGTGATGATTTTGTCGGTGCTGTTGAAGTTTTGAAAGGGTGCGGAAGGAAGGTGTATGCCGCCGCCCTGGACAAAAATGCCGTAAGGCTTGACGAAATCGATTTCAACCATTGCGATACCGCCGTTATAGGGAACGAGGGGCACGGACTTTCTTCTGAAACGGCGGCGGCTTGTACCCGTAGTCTGTATATTCCGATGGAAAACGGTTGTGAGTCTTTGAATGCCGCTATTGCCGCTTCGGTAATTATGTGGAGTATGTATAAAAATTAACATTGGAGGCACTATGTCTAAAAATTTGTATTGGATATGGCTTTCTTTGAAGTGGAGAGCAGGTAAAAACGGAGTAGCAGAATTGCTGTCGCATTTTGGTTCGCCCGAGCAGGTTTATGAGGCCGATGCCTCGGAGCTGAAGTTTTTCAGAGGACAAAGCGGGCAAAATACAGAGGCTCTTCTTGATAAAAATCTTGAAAGTGCGTACAATATAGAGAAATATTGCGAAAAGAATAAAATAGATATTTTACGGTACGGCGAGGAGCGGTATCCCGTTTCGTTGATGAATCTGAAAAATCCTCCGGTTGTTTTGTATGCCAAAGGAAACCTGAATGTACTTGATAAAAAAGTATGTATAGGAGTAGTCGGAACCAGAAAACTTACGGAATACGGAAGACAGTCGGCGTATAAAATAGGATATGAGCTTGCAAGTGCGGGGGCAGTCGTGGTGAGCGGATTGGCACTGGGAATAGATGCAGTGGCTGCGTGCGGTGCCCTTGATGCACACGGCAAAACTGTTGCGGTGCTTGGAAGCGGAGTTGACTATATTTATCCGCCCTCTCATAAAAAACTTGCACAGCAAATAGTGAAGAATGGACTTCTGCTTTCAGAATATCCGCCGCTTGAAGCTCCTACAAGAGGCAGCTTTCCTCTGAGAAACCGAATTATAAGCGGACTTTCTCAAGGCACGCTTGTGGTGGAGGCAAATGAACGGAGCGGAGCACTTATAACTGCCGAGAAAGCGATACTTCAGGGCAGAGACGTTTATGCTTTGCCCGGAAACGTGAATAATCCCACTTCTTGCGGAACCAATTCTCTTATTAAGGACGGAGCAACTCCCATAACGTGTGCGGCTGATATACTTGAAAATTATAGGTATATCTATCGCGAGACCGTAGATATGGGTGCCCTTTTGAAAGTTGGGAAACGCTCGGAACTTAAGTTTGGTGCCTTGTCTGCACGAGGCGTTGACGAAGGCGACCAGAACTTTGAGGCAAAGGGCGAAAGGAAAGTTTCAGGACTTCTCCATTCTCATAAAAAGCTTGACGGAGAAACCGTAAACAAATTGGTTGGAAACACGGAATACCCCGAGTACGGTGAGTCTCCCGTGCTCCAAAAATCAAATGAAAGTGAAAATAATGAGACGAAGGGTGACGACGGATCTGCTGAAGCACTGAAGTCTCTTGATAAAAAATACATAGAGGTGTTTGAATCGATTCCGATAGGAACACCCGTAAGCCTTGCAGACGTATGCAGTCTCGGATATGACTCAAGAACTGTTATGTCAGTGCTGACAACCCTTGAACTTAAAGGGCTTGTGACACTTTTGCCCGGCGGACTTTATATCAGAAAATAAAAGGTAATGTTTTGACGCAATGCGTCGGAAAGGAATAAAAATGAGTAATCTTGTAATTGTTGAGTCGCCTAACAAAATTGCAGCCGTGAAAAAATATCTCGGCTCGAACTATAAGGTGATAGCATCTGTCGGACACGTGAGAGATCTTCCCAAAAGTACTTTGGGAGTAGATATAGAAAACGGATTTGAACCGCACTATATAAATATACGCGGAAAAGGCGATGTAATAAAGGAAATACGAAAAGAGGCAAAAGCCGCAAAAAAAGTATTTCTTGCAACCGACCCTGACCGAGAGGGAGAGGCTATTGCGTGGCATCTGGCAAATACCCTCGGCATTCCGCTTGAAAAGACTTACCGTGTAAGCTTTGACGAAATTACTCCCGGTGTTGTAAAAGCGGCGATCAAAGACCCGAGAAACGTGAATATGGACATTGTCAATGCCCAGCAGGCAAGAAGAATTATAGACCGAATAGTGGGATATAAGCTGTCTCCGTTTCTTTGGAAAAATGTTAAGAGCGGACTCTCCGCAGGCCGTGTTCAGTCGGTGGCGACACGCATAATCGTTGACCGCGAGGAGGAGATAAGAGCATTTGTCCCCGAAGAATATTGGACCATAGAAGCACTTCTTCGCACCAATGAAGAAAATTCTGCTTTTCCTGTTCATTTTTACGGTATAAACGGAGAAAAAAAGAAAATAAAAAATGAAGACGAGGCAAATGAAATTCTCGCAGGTTTGAAGGGAAAAGACTTTAAGGTCGTGGCAATCAAGCGTGCCAAGAGAAAGAAAAGCCCAATGCCTCCCTTCATTACATCCACACTTCAGCAGGAAGCGTCGCGAAAACTCAACTTCCAGTCTGCCCGCATAATGCGTGTGGCACAGGAGCTTTACGAAGGTATTAATCTCGGTGCGGAATTTGGCGGCACCCAGGGTCTTATAACCTATATGCGTACCGACTCTCCCAGAGTTTCTGTTGATGCACAGAATGAGGCAAGAGCTCTCATCGTCGAAAAATACGGAGCAGCTTTCTGTCCTGCCACCCCCAGAAATTATAAGTCAAGAGCAGGTGCTCAGGACGCGCACGAGGCAATTCGCCCCGCTCGCGTAGCTATAGAGCCTGCTATGATAAAGAAACAGCTTACATCCGACCAGTACAAGCTCTATAAGCTTATATGGGAACGCTTTGTCGCCAGCCAGATGGAATCGGCAGAGTTGGATACGCTGGGCGTAGACTTTGACTGCGGAGGATATACCTTCAAGGCAAGCGGATATTCGGTGGCTTTCCAAGGTTATATGGCAGTTTATGAGGAAAGTGAGGAAGAGTCAAACGCAACGGCTGATGAAATTAAAGAGGTTAAGGATATCCGTATACCCGAGCTTTCGGAAGGTCAGAGCCTGACATCCGATTCGGTTACGCCTAACCGTCATTTTACCGAAGCTCCTCCGAGATATAACGAAGCATCGCTTGTTAAATTCCTGGAAGAAAAGGGAATCGGACGTCCCGCAACCTATGTGCCCATTATAACCACCATTGTCGCGAGAAATTACGTTAAGAAGGAAAGTAAGTCCTTTGTTCCCACACAGCTCGGTGAAATTATAACCAAGCTTATGAAAGATAACTTCTCGGATATCGTTGACTATAAGTTTACCGCAAATGTGGAAGACGATCTGGATAATATAGAAAAGGGTAACGCAGAGCTTAATTCGGTGCTCGATGAGTTCTGGAAAGGCTTTGAAAAGGAGCTTGCGGAGGCTGAAAAAAATATCGGAAGCGAGGGCGTGGAAGTGCCCGTTGAAGAGACCGATATAATATGCGACAAGTGCGGAAGCAAAATGATAGTAAAGAGCGGACGATTCGGAAAATTTGCAGCTTGTCCCAACTATCCTACCTGTAAAAACACAAAGCCGCTCAATAACAGCGAAAATAAAAACGAAGAGCCTGTTGCAGACTTCAAATGCGAAAAATGCGGCAGCGATATGGTCCTGAAAAAAGGCCCGTACGGAAGCTTCTATGCCTGCGTAAATTATCCTGAGTGTAAGTTTACCAAGCAGAAAACAGAGGCGCTTGAAACACCTTGTCCCAAGTGCGGTTCTACCGTCCTTACCAGACACGGACGCGGCGGAAAAACAGTATTCTATAGCTGTGAAAAATATCCCGAGTGTGACTTTTCATCCTGGGATATGCCCATAAGCGAAAAGTGTCCAGAGTGCGGAGAGATTCTTTTCCGTAAAAAAGGCAGAGTTCCGATGATAGTGTGCCACAGCGAAAATTGTAATTACAAACGCAAGGCAGAAGAAAAAAATGCCGAAGAAAACAACGATTGATTTTGAATTATGAATGATTATATCAATGTTTGCGGAGCCGGCCTTGCAGGATGCGAGGCGGCTTGGCAAATAGCAAAACGCGGAATAAAGGTCAGACTCTATGAGATGAAGCCTTGTAAGTATACCCCCGCACATCATTCCGAAAAGTTTGCGGAGCTGGTTTGTTCCAACTCTTTGCGTTCGGACAGAGTTACCAATGCGGTGGGACTCCTTAAAGAGGAACTTTTGAGAATGGATTCGCTTATTATGGAGGCGGCGTATGCCACCAGAGTTCCCGCAGGTTCGGCACTTGCCGTTGACAGGAACTTGTTTTCGGAATATATAACCGATAAAATAAAAAGCAATCCTATGATAGAAATAGTAAGCCAAGAGGTTAGCGACGTTGACAGCGACGTAATCACCGTTGTTGCTACAGGGCCGCTGACTTCCGATAAAATGGCAGATTATATTCAAAAAGACCTGGGCTGTAAGGGCTTGCATTTCTTTGACGCCGCGGCACCGATAGTGGATTATTCCACAATAAATATGGATGTCGCCTTCTTTGCTTCGCGTTACGATAAGGGCGATGCCGACTATATAAACTGCCCGATGACTAAGGAGCAGTACGACGTATTTTACGAAGCTCTGGTAAGTGCCGACGAGGCGGAGCTTAAAGATTTTGACCGTGAAATGCAGAAAGAGCTTAAGGTGTTTGAAGGCTGTATGCCGGTGGAGGTAATGGCTAAACGCGGTTACGATACACTCCGTTACGGACCTTTGAAGCCTGTGGGACTGGTGGATAAGAGAACGGGTAAGGAATCCTACGCCGTTGTCCAGCTCAGAAAGGAAAACGCCGAGGGAACTATGTATAACTTGGTTGGTTTCCAGACACATCTTACTTTCCCCGAGCAAAAAAGAGTTTTCCGTCTGATCCCCGGACTTGAAAATGCCGAGTTTTACAGATACGGTATAATGCACAGAAACACATACCTTAATTCGCCCGAAATACTTTCGGCTGATTATTCGATGAAGTCAAACGCCAATATATTTTTTGCGGGGCAGATGACCGGTGTTGAGGGATATATCGAATCTACCGGTTCGGGATTTGTCGCCGGAATTAATGCGGCAAGACGCTTCAGAGGAATTGAGCCTGTTGTGTTCCCCAAAACCACAATGATAGGTGCAATGGCACATTATATTGAAAACGGAGGCAACGGAGAGTTTGTTCCGATGAACGCCAATTTCGGCATAGTGAAACCTCTTCCAATGAGAGTGAAAGGCGGAAAGGTGGCACGCTATGAAGTTGTTGCCGCAAGGGCACTCGACGAGATAGAAGCACTTAAACCTGTTGTAAAAGAATAAAGATTTGGAGAATTATGAGAATTATAGTTGATGTAATGGGCGGAGATAACGCGCCCCTTGAAACGGTAAAAGGCGTGTGTGCAGCTGCGGCTGAGTACACAGCCAGCTATATCCTTGTAGGAAACAAACCTGAAATAGAACAGATAGCTGAAGAAAATAATCTTGATCTCAGCAGATTTGAAATAGTACATACAGAAACTGTTATAAATATGGAGGACGAACCTCTTTCGGTTATGAGAGCAAAGAGCGATTCGTCTATGAGTGTCGGCCTTAAAATGTTGGCTGAGGGTAAGGGCGATGCTTTTGTAAGCACCGGAAATACAGGTGCACTCTTTACGGGTGCTACCCTTATAGTCAGAAAAATAAAGGGAATAAGCCGTGCCGCACTTGCAGGCGTTTTGCCTATGAATCCCCCACTTTTATTGCTTGACTGCGGTGCCAATATCTCGGTTACGGACGAATGTCTGGAACAGTTTGCGGTTATGGGGTCGGCTTATATGAAAAAAATGTACGACATTGAGGCGCCCCGTGTGGGACTTCTTAATAACGGAGCCGAATCCCATAAGGGAACACAGCTCCAGATAGATGCATATAAAAGACTTTCTGAACGCGACGGTATAAATTTTGTCGGAAACATTGAAGCTAATCAGGTTCCTTTTAACGCCTGTGACGTGCTTGTTACAGACGGCTTTACAGGTAATATTTTGCTTAAAAGCACAGAGGGAATGGGCAAGCTTATGATGAAAACCATGAAGTCTATATACAGCGGAACGGTTGCCAAAATGTCCGCTCTTGTGGTGAAAAAGAAGCTGGATGCTGTAAAAAAAGATTTTGATGCAACCGAACACGGAGGAGCACCTTTGCTTGGAATGTCCAAGCCTGTTATAAAAGCTCACGGTTCGTCTAACGCAAAGGCGTTCAAAAATGCAATCAGACAGGCTATCAATTATCACAATTCGGGAATAGTATACGATATAGCAGAGGTTGCGGCAGACTTTGCCGCAAGAAAGAAGCTGGCTAAGGAGCAACCTGCCAAAGCAGAAAACTGATAGAGAAAGAGAATGATTATGCCAAGAAATTTTTCGGAACTTGAAGAAAAAATAGGATATAAATTCAAAAAAGAAGAGCTTATTTCCACCGCACTGACTCATTCTTCATATTCAAATGAACTCAGAGCAAAGAAAATATCAATTAACTGTAATGAACGTCTGGAGTTCTTGGGAGATTCGGTGCTTTCCATAATTGTAAGCGAATATCTTTTTATAAAAAATAAGTATTTGCCCGAGGGGGAATTGACAAAGCTGCGTGCGGAATTGGTTTGCGAAAAAGCACTTTCAAAGTACGCAGGCGAAATAGAGCTGGGCGAGTATATGTATCTTGGTCACGGCGAGGAGAAGAACAACGGCAGAAATCGCCGTTCAATAATTGCCGATGCTTTTGAGGCACTTTTGGCGGCAATTTATCTTGATTCGGGAAATGATAAGAAAACCGTATCCGATTTTCTTATGCCGTTTGTAAAAAAGGAAATAGAAGAAATATCCTCCGAGGGCAGAAATACTACCGATTATAAGACGGCACTTCAACAGTTTGTACAGCAAACCGAGGGTGATTTTCTGGAGTATAACGTGGTAGGAGAGAGCGGTCCGGACCATATGAAGGTGTTTGAGGTTGACGCTATGCTTAACTCCAACGTTATCGGTCACGGAAGCGGAAGATCCAAGCGTGAAGCCGAGCAGAACGCCGCAAAGCAGGCATTGGAGCTTTTCGGAGAAATCAAATAAGCACAGGGAAGCCGACAGATTTTCCCATTGGGCTTTTTAGGGGTAGAGATGAAACATATAAATATACCGGTTTTTATACCTCATTTGGGGTGTCCCAATAACTGCGTTTTCTGTAATCAACGGTCAATTTCCGGAAAACAAAGCTTCAGACGTGAGAGCGTGGCAGAAGAAATCGAGGAAGCACTTTCTACAGTGGAAAGTGCTGCCGAAACCGAAATAGCTTTTTTTGGCGGCTCTTTTACGGGGATAGACAGAGAGTTGATGATATATCTTCTTGAAATCGCACAAGGCTATATAAATGACGGACGAGTGAAAAGTATAAGACTCTCAACCCGCCCCGATTATATAAGCGATGAGATACTTGAATTGCTTTCCCGCTACGGAGTGAAAACAGTGGAGCTTGGGCTTCAAAGTATGGACGATGGAGTGTTGAAGGCGTCCAAACGCGGACACGATGCCAAGTGCGGAGAGAACGCCTGCAGACTTGTAAAAAATTACGGTTTTAACCTTGTGGGGCAAATGATGGTGGGATTGCCTCAATCGGACTTGAAGAAGGAAATTTATACAGCGAAAAAGTTGTGCGAGCTTGGTGTGGATGCAGTCAGAATATATCCCACGGTGGTTTTTTATGATACCGAACTCTGTGAAATGGCAAAGCTGTCAAAGTATGAGCCCATAGATAACGATGCCGCTGTTATGAGAACTAAAGAACTTCTGAAAATATTTGCGGAACAGAACGTTGAGTGTATCAGAGTAGGACTTTGTGCTTCGGAAAATCTTTCGTCTGAGGATGCGGTGTTTGCGGGTGCCAATCACAGTGCTATAGGAGAACTTGCTATGGGCGAGGTTTTCTATGATAAAATGTGCGAGATAATAGAAAAATCCGACGGAGTGAACGGTAAAAAAATTGTTTTTTGCGTGCCAAAAGGGGCAACTTCAAAGGCGGTTGGCCAAAAAAGAAAAAATATTGAGCGAATTTGTAAAAAATATTCACCTTTGAGTGTAAAAGTTCTTGAAAAAAATCAGATTTTGGGTTATAATATAACGATGGATATTATATAAATGATGGATAAATAAAAACAGCAAAGGAGGCAATCCCATTGTATCTTAAATCACTTGAGCTTCAGGGTTTCAAATCCTTCCCGGATAAAACAAAACTTAATTTTGAATCCGGTGCTACGGTAATCGTAGGTCCCAACGGAAGCGGAAAATCGAATATATCCGATGCGATGAGATGGGTTCTCGGAGAGCTTTCTACAAAAAATATCCGAGGCACCAAAATGGAAGATATCATAT
>JAFTLM010000267.1 GCA_017455945.1 Clostridia bacterium
CGCACCATCGTGGTATATTACGTAAACTATAGAAAATAACAAAAGGAGCTGATTTCAGCTCCTTTTTTATACATAAAATTATCCCAAAAAGTGGTTTTTATCACGCAAAATCGACGTAAGACCTGAGTGCGACTTCGCTCATAAGTTCCTTGATGTCAGCATCGGCATTCCAAAGCATTTCTGCAAAGAGTGCCGCAGGATACATAATGTTTTCCTCAAACATTCCGTCCTCAATAAGCGCGGTAACACACAAATTACCGTTCTTTGCCTTGCTCATAACTTTTGCCATTTCAAGTGCCTTGTCAGCGTTGGTCAACCAGTATGCCTGCAGGTAGCGCCAAATTTTGCTCTTCCGCACAACTCTGTCGGCTTTCATTGATTTTGAACTTGTGCCAATAAAGCCGGAGCCGTCCATATGCTCAAACTTGCTCCAGTCAAGCTTTGTAAGCCCCTTTGTCACAGCACCGAAACTGTCGTCATTGCCGCGTAATACGGCAATCTCTTTAACGAAATCAACCGTTTCGCCAAAGCATTCAACGTCGTTTGGAATATACGAGAACGGAAACGAACCGCAATTTTCCCAAACTATGCGAATACGTTTGTCAACCTTGGATATGTATTTTAATTTTGTCTTTACCGACGTTGCGTGAAGCCCGAACTGTATTTCCAAATCGGGATACTTTTCGTAGAATAAAGCCGCGGTTTTGTTGACGAAGCTTGTAACAGCCTCGGCGATTATAATGCCGTTGTTTTCCTCGGTGTTGACCTCGGTTGCAGTCTGAAAATATATTCCGTCACCGCCAAGTTTGCTGTATTCCTTTTCGTATTTTTCAAATATGCCCGAACTTCTCTCGCAAAGCCTGTCAAGCTCTATTTTGCGGCAGTTGGTATCCCAGCCCCATGCAAAGCCCCAAATAACTTTGACGCCGCAGGAGTGAGCGTACTCCACCATTTCCTTGGCGTTAACGGGAACAAAATCGTTCCAAATAATAATGGTGTTCATTTTCAGCATCACCATATTGTCGATAAAATTTCTGTAGTCGTAAATAACGTGTCCCCAGGTCCATATTCCTCTGTCGCTTACTGACGGGTATGAGGAATACTCAAAATCGGGAAGTGGCTTTTCAAAACAGTTGATTCTGTATTTGTCGGTGTGCGGAAATTCGCATTTGATGATGTATTTGTTGTAAAAATCAATACAACCGTAAAGAACGCCGCTGTCGTCATAGCCCTCAACGATAACGACCTCGTTCTTGACGGAAATGGAATATTCATCACCGTGTGAAAGCGTTGCCTTGGAGTTGGATTTTATGTAGCTGTTACTTGCTTTTGTTCCGATGTATATTTTTCTGCAATCGGCGGGAATATCGGTGCCAAGCTCAAAACAGCAGGGGTACTCATAGGTGTAATCAAGCAAAATTTTGCTTAAAACCTCAACAGCCTTTTTTTGAACGCCGTTTTCAACCTTGCCGTAAATTATTGCAATCTTTTTCATTTCTTAACCCTTGATTATGTTTTCAATATATGCCTTCGCACCGGCAATGTCCTTGAGACGGTCACCGCCCGCTTCGCGCTCAATGGTAAGATATCCGTCATATCCAACCTTTTTCAAAGCCGCAAGATAAGCAGGGAAGTCAACGTCGCCCGCACCGACCGGAACCTCCTTGAAATAGTCGGCAACGTTCAAGCCCTCAATTCCGCCAACCGCAAAGCAATCGTAAATAATTTTGGGATCGGTCTTGATAAGCATTTTTCCGTCCTTCACGTGAGTGTGAACTATGTGCTTTCCAAGCAGCTCAACCGCCTCAACAGGATCCTGTCCCGTAACCATAACGAAGTTTGCAGGGTCAAGGTTTACGCCTACACCGCCCTGAGTGTCGTTTATAAAGTCAAACAAAACCTTTGCACTTTCGGGACCGGTCTCAATGGCGAGCGTAACGCCACGGCTCTTTGCGTAAAGTCCGCACTTTGTCAGTGCGTCAAGCATAACCGCATATCTTTCTTCGCTCTTGTCGGCGGGGATAACTCCAATGTGCGTGGTTACCACCGAGGTTTCAAAATCCTCGGCAAGGTCGATTATTCTCTTGGTTTTCTCGACTCTCAAGGGATTGTCAGCGGCAATCTGATATCCGTGTCCGCCCATGTCGCCGCAAAGAGCGCTGACTTCAAGTGAGTTGTCCTTGAGAATCTTTTTGTATTTTGAACGTGCCGATTTGTCAAGACCGTCGGCAGAGAAAACACCCTTTGTGGCGTATATCTGTACGCCGTTAAAACCGAGTTGCCCCGCAAGCTCTATGCCACGGTCAACACCTTCTTTAAAACAGTCGGTAAGTACACCTAATTTCATAATACGTTCCTCCAATAAAAGAATATTTGGTTGTTAAATAGCACTATTTAACATAACAATCTATCACGCATTTTTATAACCTCAAGGGTTTGAGTTGTGTCAAACGACACCTTCCCGTCTTCGAAAAATCTTATAATGTCCTTCATAAGATTGGCGAAGAAATCAGAGGTTATTTTCACATATACCGCCTTGCCGTCAGCTCTGTCGCAGGCGACCGAAAAGGGAAGCGGCGGTGCGTAAATAAGTGTAGCCTTTTTTCCATGTGCCGTAGTTATACTGCAGATCCTCTGATTGCCCTGTGAAAATACATTCGTGTTTTCAAACTTATCATCAAGCAGCTTTACTGCCATTTCAACAGTGTGTATGCAGTATTCGGGGAAGTTCGAACCTCCGCCTGTTATTATAAAATTGTCTCCGCCTTCAAGCTCTTTAAGCTCCTCCGCAAAGCGTAACGCAGAGGTGCTGAAAAAGGGCGTATAGTACCTTTTTGCCATATCAAATATCTTTGCCGCCGGTTCGTAATCGGGGGCAAAGGTCTTGTCTATGTAGGTGGGTTTTCCGTGCTTCAGAACCTCCTCGGCATATCTCAAATGCTTCTCGGGATTGGAGGGAGCAAGAATTATAATACAATCGCACTTTTGACATAATTCATCAATGGAATTGCACTTTTCTACACAAAATTGGTCGCACCATTCTGCTGTGTTTCTCCCGTCGACGGGAGAAACATCAAGCTCTGCCCAGGCGTGTGTAACCTCATATCCGCAGTCGAGATTTTTGATCCATCCGGGATAGTTGTTGGCGTGCCATTCGCTTATGTAATAGTCAACAAAGCCTATCTTTTTCATCAGAAACGTATCTCCTTTTTTGCATCTGCCGATTTGTAAAGGTAATCGAGAAGCTTCGCACTTTCAAGAATGTTTTCAATGTTGTTTCTGTCTTTGATTCCGCTGTTGATAGCCTCTATAAACGCCCGGTCCTCACGGAGATACATTCCGGGAATTTCGTAATCCGGAGTTGTAAGATCAAGCGTACTTCCGTCGCAGAACTCAAACTTTTTGCCGTATATCAAACGAGCACCGCCCTTGTCACCCATAAAGTCTATAAACATATCGTCGTGCTTTATGTTCTGTGCCCAGGCACCGTTGAAGGAAATGCTTGCCTTGTCGGTTCTTATGTGACCTGTGATAAAGTCGTCAACGTCGTTGGTGCCGTTTTCAATATCGGCGGTATCCTCAGCCCACATGGATGTGTACTTGTAGTCCTTCATGTTCTTTGCCATTTCGGAATAAGCGTCGCAGGTAACGCTTTCAAGCTTCGCACCGCCCATAATGTAAAGAATCAGGTCAAGGAAGTGAACGCCCCAGTCGATAAGCACGCCGCCGCCCGACTGCGCCTTGGTGGTGAAAGCACCGCCAAGACCGGGAATCGAACGGAAACTTCTGAAAGAGCAGTAAACGTGATAAAGCTTACCGAATTTGCCCTCGCGGTTCATCTCCTCCAGCATCTCAACCGACTTGTGGTAACGGTTGCAAACACCGATGTTGAGCATCTTGTTTTGCTTTTTTGCTTCTTCTGCCATCTCGCAGGAAAGCTCGTAATTTACCGTAATGGGTTTTTCGCAGAAAACGTGCTTTCCCGCACGCAACGCGTCCATTGTTACAGTGTAGTGAGCGTAGTTGGGGGTGAGAACGTATACTGCCTCAACCTCGCTGTCCTCAAGAGCAACTTTGTAATCGGTGATAACCTGCTCGACAAAATCGAATTTTTCCTTTGCCGCCTCTGCCTTTTCCTTTATAACGTCGCAAGCGTATTTTACGCGAAGATTTTCCATTTTTGCAAACGCGGGAAAGTGTGCGTTGTTGGCAATTCGTCCGCATCCTATAACTGCAATAACCGTCTTTTTCATAGAGATTACCTCACTTTTTGTTCTTTGTTGATTTCATTATACTACACACACGCCGATATGTAAATATCAAAAAACGCCCAAAATTTTGTCATTTTTTAATATTTTGCCTCAAAATTCGAATAAACTCCACTTTTTGTTTAATATTTTTGTTGACAATCAGAAAGAAACAGGGTATAATTTTTGTGGAGGTGTTGAGATGAAAGAAGAGATTTTTGTTAATTATCACCTGGATAATAATTTCATATCCCACCCGATTTGCTACGGCAAAGTGAGGCTCTATCAAATAGGCAGATTGCACGCAAAGGGAACCGTTGCGTCGGACTCGCACGTCCAAAAAGCCTTTGAACTGACGATAGTTCGAGACGGAGCGGGCGTGATAAGTACTAATAATCAGCCGACAAAAGTCAGCCGAGGCGATATATACCTGTCCTACCCCTGTGAAATACATAAAATAGAATCCGACATTGAACGACCGCTGAAATATGACTTTTTTGCTTTTGATGCCGACGACGAAAAAATAAAAAATCAATTTGAACGAATAATGTTGGAATACGGTACACCGGATAAACGAGTTTTCTCCGACGAGAGAATAAACTATCTGGTGGGAAATGCCATATCGGAAATTCAAAGTAATAGTCTCTTTTCGGAAGAGCTGCTTGAAAACCTTTTTTTGCAGATACTGATATACGTGGTCAGAAGTTTTAGGTCTTGTGATACGTATAACTTTTCTGATAGAGTTACCGACGCCGAAACCCTCTGCTATAGGCTTATGAACTATATCGATACCCATATGTATTCAATGAAAAAACTGGAGGAGCTTGAAGGGGTGACAGGGTATAGCTACGGATATCTTTCGGCACTCTATAAAAAAACCACATCCAATACGCTTGCCGACTATTACCGAAATAAAAAACTTGAATTGGCAAAGCACCTTGTAATCGAAAGAAAACTGAAAATCAGCGAGATTGCCGAAGTCCTGAACTATTCTTCGGTGTATGCGTTCAGCAAAGCCTTCAAGAACAAATTCGGTGTGTCCCCCGAAGGATACAGATGTGACTTTTTTTAAGTTTTTTTGACTTGTTTTTCTTGTATATATAAATAAATTGAAAAAAGTATTGACAAACTGTAAAATAAGTGGTATTATTTACATACAGTAAAATCAATACTTATTTTTATATGCAAGAAAGGAAAAAAGAGATGAAAA
>JAFTLM010000268.1 GCA_017455945.1 Clostridia bacterium
CCAGCGAGGGGGCTGTGTAAACTCTTGCAGCCAGCTCCTGGTTGAGCATATAAAGGCTCTTGGGGTCGGAGCCGAAAAGCTCCATTTTGGTAATCATATCATTGGCGTTGGTTTCCTCTTCTCCCTGCTCCTTTACAAACCAGTCAAGGAACTGCATGGTGCGGAAATCCTTTACCTCATATGCCGCCGCATAGATATCGTTGATAAGCGATGTAACGTACTCTTCGTGCTCAAGACCCGCTTTAAGCACGTCCATATGGCAGGTAAGAACCTTATCGGGCTTGGGAATTGCCTCAAGCGTCACCTTCTGATTTTCATTCTGGAGGTACTGATAGAACAGCATTGCGTGATCGCGCTCCTCCTGTGCCTGGATCTTATACCAATTGGCAAAACCGTCAAGTCCCACATCCT
The DNA here is from genome assembly GCA_017455945.1 of Clostridia bacterium. Classification (GTDB taxonomy): domain Bacteria; phylum Bacillota; class Clostridia; order Oscillospirales; family CAG-272; genus RGIG8775. The sequence continues at coordinate 412 of JAFTLM010000268.1, forward strand.
CAAAGTAATTTGAGAAATCAAGGTAAAGGTAAGCGGAGTAGAACTCCTTGTTTATCTGCTGATTCAACAGCTCGTGTACTTTTGCATTCATCATTTTTTTTATTCTCCTTTTTTTGATTTATACAAACAGTATACCACAAATTTGTGAACATTTCAATCTTCGCCGAAGCAAATTAAAAAATCATATTCCAAAGCTTTTGGAATAACGGAATCAAATTGTAAATTACAGGGGCAAAAACAATGGCAGGCAAGAAATCGGCTACCTTGATTTTTGTAATTCCCATAAGATTGGTTCCGATCATAATTATCAAAAGCGAGCCTGCACAGGTCATTTCGTTGATTGCACCCGAACTCATCACCGGAGAAAGCAAGCCTGCAAGCAAGACAAGCCCACCCTGAATAACAAACACAGCCACAGAGGAAAGCAAAACCCCGATGCCGAGGGTTGATGCCAACATCATAGACGACACCAGGTCGAGCATTGCCTTGGTAATGAGGATAGAATTATCACCCGTAAGCCCCGCCTGAATAGAGCCTGTCACCGTCATAGAGCCTACGCAAAACAAAAGTGTGGCGGAGATAATTCCCTCTGCTACAGACACGTTTGAACCTTTTTTTCTGAATTTGGACTCTACCTTTTCGGCAAGGCAGTTGATTCCGCCGTCAATATTCAACAGAGTACCCACAATGGCACCCAAGACCACCGATGCGATCAGTATCAGCACGTTTTCACCGCAAAGGCTGCCTGAAATACCGATATACAGCGTACAGGCTCCCAAGCCTATCATTGCCGCATTACTTACCCTTTCTGGGATACCTTTTTTGAACAGCAATCCGATCAGCGAGCCAATGATTACCGTTATCACGTTTACGATTACACCAAGCATATTTTACGTCCAGACTTTTTACAAAACATTTGAAATTCACACAGAAAATCACTTCAATTCGGTTGTATTTTAGCACATCGAAAGGACAAAGTCAATAGGTAAGCTTCAAAAATCCACGCAAAAAGGGCTGATTAATCAGCCCTTTGCCGTTTTCAGATTATATTTTCGACTTTATCCACTATCCCATAATCGGCAAAATCAAAAATTCGTGCCTCCCTGTCGCAGTTGACGGCAATTACGGTTTGGGCGTTTTCGATTCCGCAGGTATGCTGAACCGCACCCGAGATTCCCAAAGCAATATAGACTTTCGGGCAAACTATACGTCCAGTCAAACCTATCTGGGCTTCATAAGGCATCATTCCCGAATCTACAGCAGCTCGCGATGCACAAAGTTCTGCACCGAGCTTCTTGGCGAAATCCGCGGCTTTTTCTACGTCAGAAACGCCTTTCCCAACTCCGACCATAACTTCACCGCTCTGCACAATAGTGCGGACGGTTGCCATTTGCGGTCTTGTTGTGCATTTTATTTTAGCGATAATATTGCCGCTTGACGCAGGGCGATACATATAAAGATTTTCCCCATCGGTTTCAAGATTGATGCAATCGGCACACAATCCCGTTTCAAGCACAGCCGCGGCTATAGGGGCGTTTCTTCTTCCCCACAGGTCGGCGTTCCACAAAACCGCGTCGGGCTTTTCCTCACGAATACGTGACACTATAACGCCAACGTCGGTCTTATCAATCTTAATCACGTTTTTCCCAAGGGCGTTGGCGGCTTCAAGCACCTCGTCGCCGACAGCGAGTATTTTTTCAAGCTTCTCTTTGCTCTCTTTTATTTTTTCGCTTTCGGCATTTTCACGTAACAGCTTTTCTACCAGCGAAGGCAACTCGTCTTTTGTGATAAATCTGCACTTGCGTTTGCCTCTTTCGCTTTCAAAAACCTTAAGAACCTGTGTAGGAGAGCCTTTAAGCCCTATTCTGCCCGAATCGCACCCTAAAACGCCGTTATCCCATATTTTCACCTCGCCAAGCCTTGAAAAAATGCTTGGAAACCTGAGCGTATTAATACGTTCTACGGTAACGAGTGCGGGAAAATCCGCACTCTCGCCACCCATTCGGGTTTTACATTTTACCCCTTCATCGACCTTTATTTCAAGTGCATTGGTTATAAGGTTCACGCCAAGCATTTTTGAAAGGCAGGGACCGACCTGCGCGGTGTCGCCGTCTATGGTTTGTCTGCCGCAAAGTATCAGGTCATACTCAAGCTTTTTAAGGGCACTTGACAAAATATAGCTTGTAGCAAGGGTATCCGAGCCCGCAAAAGCGTTATCGCAGAGCATTATCACCTTTGCGCCTAATCTTGTCAGGGCAAGCAAGGCATCCTTTGCCGACGGCGGGCACATGGAAACCACCGTCACGTCTGTGCTTAATCTGAGTGCCTCTTCAAGTGCACAAGCATCGAAGGGGTTTATTTCGCCCTTGATTATTTTTACGCATACTATTATCTTCATGATTTAAAAGTTGTGGTACACATCCGCAAGAGCATCGTGTACAGCTTTGTATTTTTGGAATATCTTGCTGTATACCTTCGTGTTTTCGGGATTCGGCTCGGTGCGTTCGACCGCCTCGTTGCACATTTTCTGTGCTTCGAGTGCATCCGAGAAAAATCCTGCCGCTACGCCTGCAAGCATTGCCGTACCAAAAGAAGAGTCGCTGTATTTATTTACAACAAGGGTAAGTCCCAAAGCGTCCGACACAATCTGACGCCACAGCGGACTCTTGGCACCTCCGCCTATTGCCGAGGCGTAATTTTTGTGTTCAAGTCCTTCGCCCTCAAGTGCGTTTTTACAATCGAGCAACGACAGTGCCACGCCCTCCATGACGGCTCTTGAAAAATGTGCCTTTGTATGTCCTGCTCTTATCCCCACAAAGCTTCCGCAAAGGGCGGGGTCGGCATACGGGGTCAGCTCGCCGTTGAGATACGGGTGGAACATAAGCCCCTCAGCTCCCGCAGGCAGCTTTGCCGCCGCCTCGTCAAGCTCGGCGTAGTCTCCGCCAAAGGTATCTCTGTACCAGCGATAGGAAGCGGCACAGGATTTTGTAGCCGTACCGGGGTAGTAAAGTCCTTTCGCAATATGCGAATAATTGATAAGGTAAGGGCTTGGGCAGGGGCGATCGGTTATAACGCAGATTCTGCCCGCCGTCGCCAGCTTCAGTGTCATATCGCCTTTTGATACTCCGCCCGCCGCAAAAACTTCCATAACGGTATCGGTAGTTCCGCAGATAACCTTTGTCCCCTCCGCAAGTCCGATATCCTTCGCCGCCTTTGCGGTAACCGTTCCCACCACCGTGTCGGGGGTCACAAGCTTTGGCAATTTGGCAATATCAAAGCCCAGGATTCCGCACAGCTCCGGCGACCAATCGTTGGTATTGTAGTCAAAAAGCATACTTCCCTGTGCCTCTATATTATCGGTAACGTAGTCACCGGTAAGCATATGGCGGACAAAGTCTTTGGCAAAGAAAATCTTCTCCGTTTTCGCCCAGACTTCGGGCATATTGTCTCTCACCCACATAAGCTGAGGAAGCGTCCATATAGTGTCGGGGGCGTGAAGCGCCTGCTTATAAATAAGCTCTCCGTAATTTTCTTTAAGGAAAGCCACCTCTTTTGTGCTTCTGGAGTCGGTCCAGTGAATGGAGGGCATAAGCACGTTAAAATCAGCGTCCATAAGCACCGCGGTATGGGTTGCGGCATCAAGGCCCACGCACTCTATATCGCTTGCTTCAATCCCGCACTTTTTAGTCAGTGCGACGATATTTTCTTTTGTGGCATCGTACCAATCCATAGGGTTCTGCTCGCAATATCCCGGTTTTGGATAGCTCGTTTTATATTCAACCGTATTGGTAGCGACAACCTTGCCCTCCGAAGAAAGCAAGGTCGCTTTTGAAGCACCGCCGCCGAAATCTATTCCGAGAACGTACTTCATCTGTTTTCTATCCATTTGTGTTCGGGGTCGCTGGAGCGGTTAAAGCCCTGATAATCTCCTGCCATAAGCCAAAGGAAATAGGTCTTATAACCGGGTGTGGAAACTGTGGTGTGATATCCGTAGGGGAACTCCACCAGCTCGTCATTCTTTACTCTGTAAGCCTCGTCAACCTCGCCGTCGGAGGTGTAAAGGCACTGAACCGCAAAGCCCTGCTCCGGTTCAAAGAGGAAATAGTAAATTTCCTCGGCAACGCACTCATTGGGCATATCGTTTACGTCGTGCTTATGGGGGGGAAATCCCGCCCAGTTGCCCTCGGTGGTATACGCCTCGCCTATGGTAAGCACCTTTGCGTTGGAGTTGCCGTCTATAATAAAGCTTGTTTCTCTCTGATAAGGCACTTCGCCCAGAAGCTTAAGCACAACGTGGTCCTCGCGGAGCACCTGGGGCTCGGTCTTCTCTGCCACGGGAGTAGCGCAAACCGCAATCTTTATCTTGTCGCGTGCGATTATTGTGCATTTCTGCTCCTTTGGCATATAGAAGCTCTCTGCCTTGCGGTTTTCAAAAACCGTGGCTCTGTTGCCTATATTTTCCCACTTTTCGCCGTTTACCGCAACGTCAACGTGGCCTTCAAGCATAATAAAGGCAGTTTCTTTATCTTCAGTATAAAAATCAAGCTTTTCACCTGCATCAAGCTCGATAATACCAAACTCAAGCTTTTTAAGCGAGCACTCGCCTATCTTGCAGATAGGTGTGTAGCCTTTTGCGGGCTTGTAAGTCTTTTTAAAGTTCATAACCCTTCTCCTTCATAAATTTTTTTACCGTTTCAAAGTCGGGAACACTTTCTCTGGCTCCCACGCCGGTGCATTTTATCGCCGACACGGCACTTGAGAAAAGACAGCATTTTTCGTAGTCAAAGCCCTTGCAGACAGCCGCCGCAAAAGCTCCGTGGAACACGTCTCCCGAACCGTTTGTATCTACCGCGTTTACTGAAAACGCGGGGTAAGACTTTATTTCTTTTCCGTCGTAAATTATACCGCCCTTTTTTCCTTGCGTGACAACAACTATTTCGGGACTGTATTTGCAAAATAGTTTTTTTGCCGCTTCCTCTGCCGTCGACGCACCCGTATGTCCCATCGAAAACTCTTCGGAGGGTATCATAATATCGGTGAGTGCCAAAAGCCGCTCCACGCCCTCGTAAAGTCCTCCGCAGTCGTAAAGCACCTTTGTGCCGTTTTCACGGGCAAGCTTTGCCGCCTCAACAGCCGCGTCCATCTCATTCCCGTCCACCATAAGTATATTAGCATTTTTTATAGCATCTTTTTGCATATCATTAAGCACAAGAGGGGGCAAATTTCCTTTATCAAACACGCAGGTGCGTGCCGCGTTATCGGCTGTAAGCCAGAGCACCGAGGCAAATGAACGGTAGCCATCTTTAACCTCAATAAGGCTTGTGTCAACACCGTATTTTTCAAAGTCACCTTTGAGGAACACGCCGCCGCTATCCGAGGAAAGCACGCCTATATACGCCGTCTGCTCTCCAAGCTTCTGTGCTGCCACAAGTCCCGTTGCCGCAGGACCTCCGCCAGCGGACTTTGATGCCGTAGCGCGCATTTTTGTATCTTCCTTCGGGTAGGTGGGAATATTGTAAAGCGTGTCAAACACGCAAGCTCCGATTCCTACTATCTTTGCCATATTTACGCCTTTCCGTCTGCTCCAACAAGCTTTATTTTTTCAAGCGCCAATTTCTTAACGCTCTCGATAGGCTTTTTCATAAAGATATCAACAGCAATGCTTCTTCCGGGGTCGTCAAGAGTCTCCTTTGTACCCTCGGCAAAAGCACAGCAAACGTCTGTGCCGATGTTCATCTTTCTTACACCTGCCGCAATAGCCGCCTTGACCTGGTCGTCGGGAATACCCGAACCGCCGTGAAGCACCAGCGGAATACCGCCCGTCGCTTCTCTTATAGCCTTAACTCTCTCAATATCAAGCTTGGGCGTTTTCTTATAATGTCCGTGTGCGTTACCGATAAGCACCGCAAGGCAGGTGACGCCCGTTTCCTTGACGAATCTTGCCGCCTCTTCAGGGTCTGTGAACTCGTCCATGGTCTCGTCGTTTACGCTGCCAATGTGACCGATCTCTCCCTCAACGCCAACGCCCACAGCCGAGCATACCTCGACGATATGCTTTGTAAGCGCGATGTTTTCTTCAAGAGGATGAACCGAGCCGTCGATCATAATACCCGAACAGCCCCAGGCAAGAGAACGGACAACCTCAAATTCGGAGGGCCCGTGGTCAAGGTGGAAGCAGACGGGAACGCTTGCTCTTCTTGCCGCCGCAACAACTGCGGGGCAAACGTAGAAGCCCACTTCCTCTTTTATAAGTCTTGGATATATCTGAATAATGACGGGAGCTTTTGCCTCCTCGGCAGCGGCGATAACGCCCATTACCGTTTCCGTATTATATACGTTGAACGCGGGAATGCAGTATCCGCCCTTCTCCGCCATTCCGATTATTGTCTGAAGATTTACAAGCATTTGAGCAGAACCTCCTCGATTTTCATAAGCTCTACGCCCTCGGGCTTGGTCTTTTTAAGAAGCTCGTACTCGGCGGTGCAAGCGGTAACAAGAATTTTTGCGTCCATATTAAGAGCGTTCACCCATCTGCCTTCAGCAACTTTCTCCATAACTTCGGGCATATACTCGTTCATAATAAGATTACCCGCAAGAACGGTATCCTTCTTATTAAGAAGCATTTCAACAAGCTCGCCGCAAGCAGAAAGAACCTCTCTCATAGAATCAAGTTCTTCAAGGTCGCGTGCGAGAATGGGGCTTTCCTGGGGGGTAAGCTTCATATCCGATTTCTTGACTTTAAGAGCTCCCGACTTAACAAGATCCGCAAGGAACTCGGTAAAGGTAACCACCTCTGCCTTAAGGTCAACGCCATACTCCTTATATTCTCGCTTCATAACCTTTGCATCGGCGGGGTCATAGCAAACAACCTTTTTATAGTTGTTAAGAGTTTTAGCACAATTTTCCATAACCGCCTTCGTCTCCGCAGCTGCTCCGATAAGGAAATCAAGGCTGTAACCGCTTATAGGTTCGTCACCGAGAAGAGCGAAGTTTACGCCTGCTTTTTTAAGAAGCTCTACCGCACTCTTCGCACAGCCCTTTGCTCTTGTGTCCTCACCCAGGTAGAAAAGAATATCTCCGCCGCCGATAACGGGAATATTGGGGTTCTTCTCCGTGCCGTAGATATTACCCTTCGCCGCAAAGTTTTCCAGCATCTTCATAACGTACTCGGGAAGCTTGCCGTCAAGTGCCGCGCCAAGTCTTGCTTCCTTTGTAAACATAACCGGATCCCAGCCTGTAACGCAGTCCTTCATACAGCCGCCGCAAAGCGAGCATTCGTACACGTTGTTAATGATATCCTCGGAATATTCAATAGCTCCGCGAGCTACCATAGAGAGTCCGAGTGCTCTCGCTCTCGCCGTATTTCTCTCAAGCCCCGTAGCGTTACCGATAGGGCAAACGTGGTGGCACATCCAGCAGAAACGGCAACTGTCTATATGTTGTTTCGATTTTTCTGTAAATTGCATATCCTTTTCCTCCTATTAAAGTCCAAGCTTGAAGGGGTTCATAATTCCGTTGGGGTCAAGCTGTTTCTTAATGCCCTCGAACACCTGCATTGCGGGACCGTACTGCTCTTTCATAAGTCTGCCAAGCTTGATACCTACGCCGTGGTGATCATTTACAACACCGCCGTTGGCAAGAGCTGTTCTTACGCCGCAGTTCCAGATAGCTTGGTGAAGTCTGAACGCCTCGTGGGGGTCTTGAGGCACGTCCTTGCCGTCGACGATAAAGCGGTCGTAGATCATACAACCCCACTCATACCAGTGCGAGAAGTGCGCGATAAATTTAGCCTGTGGGAAGTTTGTTTCAATGGCTTCTTTCATCGCCCAGTAGATTTTTTCAATCTTGTCATAAGGAGCGATAGTATCCATTGTACCGAAGCACTGAGGAATATCCATCATATGACCGGGATAGAAGAATGTAATCTTCTCCTTCCACCACTTTTCTCCATACTCGGAGCCAAGGTCCTCAGCACCGTATTTTGCGAATGTGGAAAGAAGAAGCTTTTCCTCAACCTCAACTATCTCCTTAACGCCCTCAATGGCAATGTTCATAAACGCACCTTTTTTCTCAACGCCGACGATCTTCTTGATAAGCGAAGCTGTCTCTGCCTCATCGTAAAGTCTCATAACAGAGGGCTTGAACTTCTGAAGAAGCTCGCGTCCCGCGTTGAACGCGTCTGTCATGTTGTGGAAAAGGAAGCCTCGGAACTTTCTTGACTCGGGCTGCTCGTAGATTCTCATCTGCGCCTTTGTCATAACACCGAGAGTACCCTCGGAGCCGATGAATATCTGGTTAAGGTCGGGACCCGCCGCGTGCTTGGGCGCGGGAGAGGTCTCGATAATGTCACCGTTGGGAAGAACCACTTCCATCTGAAGCACCATGTCGTCTATCTTTCCGTACTTTGTAGAGGAAACACCGATACCTCTGTGCGCCAGGAATCCGCCTACTGTGGAGCAGGTAAGCGAAGAAGGATAGTGCATTGTAGCATAGCCCTTTTCGTTAGCCGCCCACTCGATGTGCTTATAAATTGAACCTGTGCCGCACTCTATGTACATTCCCTGAGTATTTACGTCGTAAATCTTATTCATTCTCTTGGTGTCAAGCACGATACCTCCGCACACGGGGATAGCACCGCCCTGGGTTCCGCCGCCCGCGCCCCAAGTGGTTACGGGAATCTTGTAATAGTTAGCGATTTTAAGAACCGCAGAGGTCTCCTTTGCGTCCTTGGGCGCAACGATAAAGTCGCCCTCGGGCATTCTGAGTCCGCGGTCAGCCCACATTCTGGAAAGCCAGAAGTAGTCCACGCTGTGCGTAAGCTTGTCAATAGTTCTTGTAGAACAGTTTTCTCTTCCCACCGCGTCCTCAAGCTCGGTGGCAATTACGTCAAACAAAAAGTCTGTCATTTTTATTCCTCCAAATCAATTATTTATATCATCAAATTCAATTTCGGGGACGTACTTGCAAAATTCCTTAAGTACTTCGCCGTAGTTGCCGTAAATCTCGCTCATATGGTGAATGTACGGACCCTCGATAAGCTTCTTTTCTATCTTTGAAAGGTTCTCAAATTCAGCCCACATATATGTTCCGAAGGTGTGAGGACCTTCGGTGGTCTTGAACTCACCCCCAAGAAGCGTATATTTGCCCGCGTCGCCCTGGAAGCGCGCTATTGTGTACTCGCCGTCCTTAACTCTGAAGGCCGGCTTGCCCGCGTTGCGAAGCGAACCTACAGTTCCCTCTTTCTTCATTGAATACGGGAACGGACCGCAGTGCCAAAGAAGCTCGGAGTTCTTGTTTTCAGGGTGTCTCACTGTAAACTCACCAAAGAGGGGCGCGCCCTTTCCTCTGGTGGCACACTTGAGAAGCGCCTGTGTTATCGCGCCGTAAACGTCCGACTCGCAGGTTACAAGATAGCCTCTGTCGGCAAGCACGCTCATTGCAAGGCAAGGAGCAACGCCGATGGACTGGGGCATAGCTGTCCAGCACTCGGAAGAGATAACGTCGCATCCCGTCTCGTCAAAGACTTCCTTGTAAGCGTAAGCGATAGTCATAATACGCTTGAAGTGGTCGTCTGTAATTCCCTCGGTGTCATACATCTCGCGAAGCTTGTCAACCTCTTTTTGAAGCGCCTCGCCTTCCTCCTCGTAAATGCGGTTCATCTTTTGGGAAAAGACTGCCATATTCACAGTGTTCATATTGATGCCGAATTTCTCGGTAAGCTCAAGCTCGTTAGCCATAACGCTCTTAAAGGGATTGAGACGAGTTCCCACCTGAACCACGTTCAGCTTCTTGAAGTTATTAACCATACAAGCCACCGAAAGGAATTTAGCCATACCCTCGGCAAACACGGGGCTTTCAACAGGGCAGTTTTCAACGTATGTAAACGGAACGCGAAGTCTGCGAAGCTGCTTGCTTATGGCAAACAAACCGCACTGCGCGTCGGTGTATCTCATTCCGTCGGGGTCAAAACGCATATCCTGCGGTCCCCAAAGAAGTGTGGGAAGCGCAAGCTTTTTAGCCACCTGACCCATAGCCTCCTCATTACCGAAATTGCAGTTGGCGAGAATAATTGCGTTTACGCCCTCAGCCTTGAAGTGCTTAACCACTTCGTCAACCTCGGTGTTTTTGATAAGCAAGCCCTCGTCGTTGAGCCATTCAACGTCGACAAACTCGGTCATTTCGTCAGAAAAAGTTTCCTTTATATAAGGAACTACCTTTTCCTTGTTCGCAATAGCGGCAGCCGGCTCAAAGATACCTTTTCTGGTTGCCGCGTCGGCAATATCGCGGCGTCCGCATATTATACCTATTTTCAAGCTGTAATCAAGCATAAAAAACCTCCACAATGAAAATATTTTTATTTTTTGGTTAATTTCGCCTTAAAATTATAACACATTATGAAAATTTTTTCAATAGTTTTTCGAATTTTTCTTGTAATTTTCCTTGTTTTTTGAAAATTATTTTCATTTTCTTGACAAAAAGCCGTGTTGTGTGATATAATTAATGTAATAAATTTTATTTGAGAGAATCGGTAAATTATAGCGGCGAGGGGTGTGTTCGCACTCGCCAAGTCCAGAAAGGTTTTTGCGGAGCTTTTTGCAAAAAGCGACCTTTTGTGCCCGCAGGCACTCGGCGTTTCTTTTGGGAGCTTTTCTTTGCGCCTTTTGTGTCAAAGAAAAGCGGAGTTCAGAATTGTGCCTTACAAAACCGCTGTAAGCCTACAGAAATAAAGCTATCCAAGCCGATAGTCCACTTTTTCTTTTTGAAGCCAAAGGCGCAAAAAGAAAAAGTTCGCAAAAAGAAAAACGCCGTTTTGGGGAGTTTCGCTCA
>JAFTLM010000269.1 GCA_017455945.1 Clostridia bacterium
AATTTGACAGCATATCGGGGGTGTTCATCGAAGCCATACGCAGACCGTCTATAACAAATTCCACCAAAAGCAACTGTGCCAGAATGGGAATTTTTCCCGCCTCCTCCGGCAAAGAAAATTGCAACCAAGACGGCACAAGCTCGGGATTTTTTGTCATAAGATACCACACGGGAGTAAGAAACATAGTCAGCCACATAATCGCTTGTCTGACAAGACGCAAAAAGGTTCCCGTAAGCGGCGGAAAATAATAGTCGTTGGTTTCTTGCATAAACTCAAAAATAGTCGTTGGCAATATCATAACCTCGGGAGAATTATCTATAATCACCATTATACTGCCTTCAAGCAGCTGTGCCGCCGCCGCATCGGGGCGTTCAGTGGTTCTGATTTTCGGAAAAGGATTATACCAGCCGCTTCTCACAAGACATTCCGCCAAAGACTGATGCCCCAACGATAGCGATTCGGTCTTTATAGACGAAAGTTTTTGGCTTATAGTTTTAACGTATTCGGCATCGGCTCTGTCGCTCATATAGCACATTACCACATCGGTTTTTGTTTTTTCTCCAACCGTAAAATATTTCATAGTAAGTGCAGTGTCTCTTATTCTGCGGCGTATTAACGCTGTATTGAATATAAGCCCCTCAACGAATCCGTCGCGAGAACCAAGCATAACTCTGTCGTTTTGGGGTTCTCCCACAGATCTTGAGGGATAGGTTCTTGCGTCAATAACTACAGCACTGTCTCCGAAACTGCTTCCAAGCACCAGTGCCGCTCCGGAAAGTACCATTTGAATCATAAAATCCAACGATTTGCTTACATCGGTCTCAACGTATGCCGCACACTTACGCATAAAACCGTCGGCACTCATTCCGTCCAGCCCTTTAAGTGCCACAAAGCTCAGCATCAGCTTGCTCATAACGGCATCTTTGATGAAGCCGTCTATATAATAAAAAGTCAGTTCGTCTTGCCCAACAGCAAGACTCTTTTTTATTATATCGAAATTTTCGCTTACGTTAAATTCTTTATCTAATATTTTTACGTTTTCGGCATAATTAGCAGATAGTCTATTCATTTTATCCTCCGAAATTTATTCAGGCACAAATAGGTTATCCCAATATGCACAAATTATACCAATAAAAAACGAAGTTGCTCCCCGATCGAATCGGAAAGCAACCTCGCTATGAATATATTAAATTACTTGGATGTAACTCTTCTTCTAAGAGAAATTACAACAACTGTGCCTACTGCAACTGCAGCCACGATAGCAACTACGGATGCGATAACAGGAACCATAGAATTGTCACCTGTATAGGGAGCATAGTTGAAGCCTATGTTACCGATCTTTGTTACAGACCACTGGTTAGCACCGTTTACAGGGTCAGAAGAAACCATAATACGTGTACCAAGTGCACCGGTAGAGTCATAGTCATTGATCATAAGAAGGAAGGAGATTCTGTCGCCAATCTTTGCACCAAGATCCTCTTCAGAGGGAATCTCAATTCTGAACTCACAGTCATAACCCTTATCTGTGTGCTTTGCTGTACCCTGAAGCCAGTTAACGGGGTTTGTGGAGCCCTGCTCTGCAGTACCCTGCATTGTTGTACCGGACTGACCAAGTCTTGCGGAGATATAACCCTCGTGAGATACACGGGACTGGTAGGGTGTCTTATCAGCTATGTTAAGGCCTTCGTTTGTCCAGTCAACGAGAATCTCTACGCTATCCTCTGTATACTTAGACTCAAGAGCACTGGGTGCCTTTGTGTTAAGTGTGGAGTCGATAACTTCAACGTATACCCAAATGTACTGTGTGTCGTATACAACGTATGCTGTACCGCTTGCAACAGGCTCACCGTTTTCGCGGGGACCCCAGGGATGCTTTTCACCTGTCTCAAAATTCTTTGTGGAAGCATAGTTGATAGCAATGGGAGTAGCCTTGTCGTAAGCTGCTTCCTTAGTAGCATCAAGTCTGATAGACTTTCTTTCAACGTTTGCGATTTCGCCGTAATTGTGGTAGCCGTCACCAACCATTGCACTTGCTGCAAGTGCAAACGTAGCTGCAAGAACCATTACAACGAGAACCAAGCTCAAAACTTTTTTCATAATTTGTTCTCCTTATCTGTTTTTGTCGTTTATCGACATAATTGGTTTTAGCGGGCACAATTCACCCACTTATACACATCGGTATTTTACCACATCCTCGGCTTTTTGTCAATACATTTTATTATTTTCGTCTAAATAAATAAAGTCACGCCGCCTCATTTGTACAATTTGACAGTGTTTTTTTGCTGTCTTAAAAACAACTTGAAATTTATTGAAATTATTTTAAAAAAACACTTGACAAACAATAAAAAGTATGGTAAGATAACGATGTAATATAATTTGTCTAAGTTTAGGAGGCTAATATACAATGAAGAAGGCGTATGTATCCCCTGAAGCAATTAAGGTTAATTTTGAAACAAAAGATATCATCACCGTAAGCGGTATGCTTAGCAATCGCGAGTGGAGTGATTGGAACGGCGAAGGTGTTATGTCTATCAGCTGGAACGATCTTGTTAACTGAGTTAATTGCTAAAACCGAAGCAGCTTTGCTTCGGTTTTTTATTGTCTCGTTCCAAAAGCTATATAAAAACAAAAGCGGCGATAGCCGCTTTTGTTTTTATCCCACGATATTGCTATTTACATTAATGCCCCTGCCCGCAATAGGCAGAACTGCCTCAACTGTTACGTTGTCCATCAAAGTGACTCTCACATTCCAAGAACTGCCGCGCCTATAATGCCTGCATCGTTTTTAAGCTGCGCTATGCGGATCTTTGTCTCTTCAACGATACCGCTTCCGTACTGTTGCTCGTGAATATAGGGATACATTTCATCGATAAGCCACTGACCCTCATTCGAAACACCGCCGCCAAGTGAAATAACCTCGGGCTGGAAAATGTTTACGATATTTACAAGACCGGTGATAAGATATGAAAGATAAGTATCCACAACCTCTTTACCTGCCGCGTCTCCTGCTCTCATGGCATCAAAGGCAGTTCTGCCGGACACCTTGCCCGCATTTCCAACTATTTTTGTCATAAGAGTCTCTCTGCCCTGTGCCTTACATTCCTCAATTTTCTCGCTTGTCATATTGATAAGTGCGGTAGCCGAAGAATAAGCCTCCCAGCAGCCCTTACGTCCGCAAGAGCACTGACGTCCGTTGTGCTCGATAACAATGTGACCAAGCTCCGCGCCCGCGTAGTTAAAGCCAGAGTATACCTTGCCGTCGTTAATAATGCCGCCGCCGACGCCTGTACCGAGAGTTATCATAACAGAGCTGCGGCTTCCCTTTGCGGCACCTGCGATAGCCTCACCCCATGCAGCCGCGTTAGCGTCATTTTCAATATAAACCTTAACTCCTCCGAGCTTATCGGAAAGAAGCTTGCCTATTGGGAAATTCTTGA
>JAFTLM010000270.1 GCA_017455945.1 Clostridia bacterium
GTTCAAGTATAATACAAGCGCTTTCAATATCAACCAATCCTTTATCTTTTCTAAAATCAATTTTTCTGTTTCTTAAATTTTCTTCTGCTTCTGACGAAGTAAGTCTTTCATCTTACCACCCTACTGTTGGTTATGGTTTCGTACAATGTTATATATACGGTTATCGGCTTTATTGTCAAAGCCAAAACTTTCCCCGCCGCCAAGCGTGAGCACAGCTACGGAATAATAATTTCGGCAAGAAACGAAAGTGCGGTAATAGGAAATCTTCTTGACAGTATTGCGGCACAGCGATACGATATGAGCAAAATAAAAGTTTTTGTGGTTGCGGACAACTGCAACGACGACACGGCTGACGTGTGCCGTTCAAAAGGTGCCATCGTCTACGAAAGGCACGATCCCTCAAAGGCACGAAAAGGATACGCTCTTGAGTTTCTGTTTGAAAACATCGCCCGCGATTACGGAATAGAAAGTCTTGAAGGCTATCTGTTTTTTGACGCCGACAATCTTCTGCACCCCGAATTTTTGTCCGAGATAAACAAGGCTTTCGACACCGGTGTTGACGTGGCTGTGGGGTACAGAAGCACAAAAAACTTTTCCACAAATTTCATTTCCGCGGCATACGGAATACACTTTTGCCGCAGTTCTATGAACTATCACCGTCCCAGATGCCGTTTGGGGCTTCCCACACACATTGCGGGAACGGGATACGTTATGAAATCCGAAATTCTTAAAGACGGCTGGCACTTTGACTCGCTTACTGAGGACGCTCAATTTACGCTTTCGGGATTATCAAAAGGAATACATATAGAATTTTGCGAAAGCGCGGAATTCTTTGACGAACAGCCCTACCGATTCAAGGTTATGGTGCGTCAGCGATTGCGTTGGGCAAAAGGGCGTCTGTTCTGCTTTTTCCGTTACGCGGCAGGACTTATAAAAGGAATTTTTATCAAGCCAAAGGCTCCCGGAGGCAACCGATTTGCCTGCTATGATATGTTTTGCTACGCATTGCCAAAGGGACTTATATCGGTAGTTATTTCGGCTGTAAGCACCATTGCGGCGGCAATAGCAACAGGAATCAACACCTCCGCCGACAGTCTGTACGAAACCGCAATCGGGCTTTTGACAGCATTGGCAAGCGCATACGCCGGATTTATGGTAATTGGACTTCTCACCGCCATAAGAGAACACAAGCACATCATATGTCCGCTTCCCAAGCTTGTATTGTACGTTATTTTGTTTCCCATATTCGATTTAATGGATTTACCGGTTTCAATAGCCTCTCTCTTTATGCGTGTAAAATGGAAGCCCATTAAGCACGACCAGGCTATAAAGATAGACGAGCTTGTGAGCCAAGAACAAACAACTACTCAAAAGAGATAGAAAGTGCTTATATTCTGTGGCACACGCAAACGATAATTTTGAATATTTTTGGTTGAGGAACTCAAAATGATAAAAGTATATGCCAACAGGTCCGTACGCAAAATTGAAAACTTTTGGAACAACATTCACTTCCACCCAACAGACGCCATAGAGGACGAATGGGGTCAAAGAATTCTCAATCAGGTTTCCGCTGACGGTGCGGCACACACGGTGAGAATGTACACTATGTTTGAGGACATAGTTTCTATGGATGAAAACGGCAAGCTGAAATATGATTTCACGCTTAACGATATCCGTCTCGACTATATGATAAGCAAGGGGTTTGACCTGCTTATATGCTATAATTTTATTCCCTTCTGCGTTGCCGATAATCCCGAGCTGGTAATGGCTAACACCAAAAACAAAACCAGATACAAGGGCAAAATGATATGCACTTCACCTCCCAAGAACGGCGGTGTATGGGAGGAGATGTGCTATGAGTACACAAAGCATATCGTTGAAAAATACGGCTTTGAGACCGTTTCAAGATGGAAATTCCATTGTCTTAACGAATCGGATGTAGCAAATTTCTTTATGAGTGACCTGCCCAACAGCGAGGAAGCGGGAGCAATCAGATATGAGCGCTATATCAAGCTGTACAAGGAATTCCAGAGAGGCATTGAACGAGTTGACAAACGTCTTTGCTTCGGCGGTCCCTCTGCGGCTATTCTTTACGACAGAGGAAGCTTTGTGCAAAAGTTTTCAAAGGCGATATCCGACGGCGAAATAAGAGCCGACTTTATTTCGATACATACCTACGGAACAACTCCTCCTGCACTTAATTCGGGAAAAAAGCTGTTTGATGCGCGAAACACCGTAGAGCTTCACAAAAAATACGTTGAAGAGATAAAAAAGAATCTTCCGAACGGCATAGATATCATAGTCGATGAATGGGGAGCGGCTACGGCGGGATTTTTCAACGTTGAAAACTGTACCGCACTTATGTTGCGTGAAAAAAGCGATTTTGCCGCATATTTCGGCAAGATGATAACCGCTTATATCGAGGAAGAGCTGCCCGTATCAAAAATGCTTATCTGCCTTTCCGGTCAGCACGAAATGGTTACCGATTTTTCGGGATTCCGCAACTTCTTCACCTTGAATTTCATCAAAAAGCCCATATACAACGCATTCGTTTTGGGAGCCAAATTGGGTAACGAGCTTCTCGAATATGACGGAGGGCTTGACAACACTTCTGTTCTCGCCACCAAGGACGGTGACAGAGTAGCTTTGATGCTGGCTTATGCCTCCAAAAACTTCAACGAAGAGCTCCCCAACCTGTGTCCCACACTGGGCGTGGAAGGAATTGACGGAAAACGCACCGTGAAGATATGGTGCATAGACGAAGAACACACCAATCCGTATGCCCTTTCTCTTCGCGAGAACATCGGCGATCATCCGTCTCCCGAGCAGATTGAACGTATGAGAGAAGAAGGAACGCTAAAGCCTGTAAAAGAGTACGAGCAGGATTTCGGTCAAAACAATATTATAGAATTGAAATTCACAAACAACGCCCTCGTGCTTATTGAAATAGAGTGATTATCACTATAAAAAGGAGCTGCCTTTATAAGACAGCTCCTTAATTTATGTTCTTTTTTTGATATTGAGCAAGCGAACGATAACCGGACTGAGAACCAAATTAATTACAAGCTCAAACAAAAAGTTAGCAAAAGCCAATGCTATAAAAACACTGAATCCGCTTGCGTTCATTCCAAGCTTCTCCGCTATCGCATCTGCACTGTCCATAAAGAAAACAGCACTTCCGAGCAAAAATACGCCTGTATTAACAATAGGACAAACCGCTGCTGCCGAAACCACAGCCAGATATTTGTTGACCTTTTTCAACAGATTATACACGGCACCGGCAGCCAATCCGCAACAGATACCTTTTGTAATAACTGTAATTATCGTTCCGGGAACATCAAATGCAAAGAACAGGGTAGCTCCTCCGCTGAAAAGCACGACCAGTCCAAAAACCAGCCCCAGCCAGCCGCCAATCCAGGTTCCGCATATTGCCGCACCTATAACTATAGGTATAAGTGCCATTGCGGTGGAAAAAGGTCCGAAGAAAGTAGTATATGTGGCAAGCAACTGAAAAACAATTACCAGTGCCGTCATTACTGCTCCGAACACCATCGTCTCCGTGGACATACTTCTTTTGTTTGTGGTTTTCATAAATCCTCCTTGCTGTCGTCCGCCTTTGCGGTACAACGCATATAAAAATTTATATTATCCCCTTTGGGGTAATACACAACTATTTGATTTTTCTGTTTACGTTAAGGTTATATATGATATTCAAGCCCTTTAACACAAGGTGCTCGTCGAGTTTCAGTGCGTGTTTACAATGTGGGAGCACTACGGATGCAAATTTTCCTGTTGCATACACCGCCAGTTCCTCGCCCATTTCCTCGTTGATTCTCTCAATCATTCCGTCTATTAGGCTGGCATGTCCGAAAACGGCACCCGATTTCATACAATCCACGGTGTTTTTTGCCACCACCGCCCCCGGTGCTTCAAGGCTGACGTTCGGCAGCTGTGCCGCTCCTTCAGCCAGGGCGTTAAGCCCCATAAGGATTCCGGGCACGATGGAAACTCCCACAAATGTACCCTTTGCGTTGACCACTATCATTTTCGTTGCCGTTCACATATCAACTATAAGCGACGTTCCGCCGTACACCGTATACGCAGCAACCGACGCACAGATAAGGTCTGCCCCGACAGACGACGGTGTATCGCAATGAATATTTATTCCGCTTTTCACACCCGGTCCGACCACGATCGGCTCCAAGCCGTACAACAGCTTAACGGCTCCGATTACAACCGAATTAAGTTGAGGAACCACCGATGCGATTATGACACCCTTGATTTCGTCTTTATCAACACCGCGAAGGGCAAGTATATTCAATATTTTGACCGCATATTCGTCCTCGGTTTCGGAAACAGCGGTGGAAAGCTTGGCAATAAAGGCTAATTCACTGTCACGAAAGCCCCCCAGCGTAATATCGGAATTTTCGACATCTATACACAAGACCATCGTTGCCGCCTCCTTTGTAACATCTTACAATTTATTGTATCATCTTTTGTGCAAATTGTCAAGTGGTTTTAAAGAAATCACATCAGGACAAAAAGATTTTTATTGCAATCTATAATTTCCTCTTTTTTCATTTTACTTATTTCAGCCGAAAGTCCGCTTCTGTCAACCTCAAGATAGTCGGCAAGCTCCTGGCGGTCAAAGGGGATTCTGAAACGTTTTTTGCCTGTTTTTTTGGCGTACATCGACAGATAAGCCAGTAGTTTTTCACGTGTGCTTCGCTTTGAGGTTATCTCCAGCTTTTTATGAAATTCTATAGTTTTCACCGCAAGATTTTTCATCAGATTGAATATCATCTGCTGGTGAAAGCCGCAGTTATTGGAGCAGGTGTGCAGAATGTGACCGCAATTTATAAACATTACCTCACACGGCTCGTTTGCCACCACAGCCACGGGCAACGCCTCGGTTTCGGCACAGGCAAATGCCTCGGCTACCATATCCGAGGGCTCGGCTTCCATCAAAATATTTCTGTTTCCGTAATAATCTATTTGTATGACTTGAACGCTACCTGACAAAACTATTCCTATATGCTTTGCGGGACTTCCTTCCGAAAACACCGTGTATTTCTTATCAAAATGCTCAACCTTTGCCCCCAGGCAGGTCAGCATTTTATTAAGATCGCCGTCCTCTATTCCGTCAAAAAGCTTACATTTTCTTAACACGTCAAAATATTTTTTCACTTTTTACGCCTTTCGTTGAAAATTCAACATAATATTTTTCACTATTATACTATAATTATCTCAGAAAATCAAGGAGGTTTCCAAATGAAAATTGCTTTTTTTGATACAAAACCCTACGACAAGCCCTCTTTTGACCGCTTTGGAGAGCAAAACGGCATCAAATTCAAATATTTTGAGACCAAACTTAACGAGGACACAGCAGAGCTTGCGTCGGGATTTGACGGAGTATGCGTCTTTGTAAACGACACGGTAAATGCCGCTGTTATAGATAAATTGGTGGATTTAAACGTAAAAGTTGTTGCACTCAGGTGCGCGGGCTTCAACAACGTAGATATGAAATACGCATTTGAAAAGATTCACGTCCTGCGTGTTCCGGCTTATTCACCTTACGCTGTGGCGGAGCACGCCATCGCTATGTTGCTGACATCCATAAGAAGAATACACAAGGCGTATATACGCACACGCGATTTCAATTTCAGTCTCAACGGCATGACGGGCTTCGACCTTCACGGCAAAACTGTTGGCGTTATAGGTACGGGGCGAATCGGAAAAGCCTTTATAAACATTTGTCTTGGGTTCGGAATGAAGGTTCTGGCTTACGACAAATTCCACGATACGGAACTTGAAAAAAGCGAAGCGGTTTCTTACGTTTCGCTTGACGAGCTTTTTACTTCAAGCGACATTATTTCGCTTCACTGCCCGCTTAACGATGAAACCTATCACGTAATAGACGGTGACACTATCAAAAAATGCAAGCGCGGCGTGGTAATAATCAACACCTCCAGAGGCGCGCTTGTAGACGCGGAGGCTATTCTTGAGGGCATAAAGTCAAGACAGATCGGTGCGGCTTGTCTTGACGTCTACGAAGAGGAATCCGACCTGTTTTTTGAGGACCGCTCGGGTCACATTATCGACGACGACATATTGGCGCGGCTTATATCGATGCCAAACGTAATTGTAACGTCGCACCAAGCCTTTCTCACTGAAGAGGCTTTGGCAAACATTGCCGAGACCACTGTAAACAATCTTGTGGAATTTGCAAAAAACGGACAGTGCCCCAACGAGCTTTGCTACCGTTGCGGAAGTGCTGAGGATTGCAAGCTCGGAAAATGCTTTTAACTAAGGAGAAATTGATATGTTAAGAAAAATAATCAGAATAGACGAGGGAAAATGCAACGGCTGCGGTGCCTGTGCGGCGGCTTGCCACGAAGGTGCTATCGAAATGGTAGGCGGAAAAGCAAAGCTTACACGTGAGGACTACTGCGACGGACTTGGCGACTGTCTCCCTGCCTGCCCAACAAACGCCATAACCTTTGAGGAACGTGAGGCTCCCGCATACGACGAGGATGCGGTACGTCAGGCAAAAATGCAGAAGTTCGGTGTCAAGCTTCCCTGCGGCTGTCCCGGCACTCAATCAAAGGAAATAAAACGCGAAAGTGCTCCCACGGCGAAAGTTGGAGCCGTCACAAGCCGGCTTTCCCAATGGCCCTGCCAGATAAAGCTTGTGCCGACAAATGCCCCCTATTTTGACGGTGCAAATCTGCTTATTGCCGCCGACTGTACGGCGTTCGCTTACGGAAACTTTCACAACGAGTTTATACGAAATCACATCACGCTCATAGGATGCCCCAAGCTTGACGAAGGCGATTACGCCGAAAAGCTTACGGCTATTATCGCAAACAACAACATAAAAAGCGTGAAAATAGTCCGAATGGAGGTTCCCTGCTGCGGAGGAATAGAAAACGCGGCAAAACGAGCTTTACAGGCAAGTGGGAAATTCATTCCGTGGCAGGTGGTGACTATCTCCACAGACGGAAAAATTCTTGATTAAATTAACAAAATATTGTTGAATTTACATTACATATGTGTTATAATCATAAAAAACACAACACAGAGGTGACTTGAATGACAATTACAAACGATATCAAATACATTGGTGTCAACGACCACAAGGTAGACCTTTTTGAGGGACAGTACGTCGTTCCCAACGGAATGTCCTACA
>JAFTLM010000020.1 GCA_017455945.1 Clostridia bacterium
AAGACTATGCCCAACTATTTTGCCGACTACGACACCACCGTTCACTTTATTTCCGCCGAGGAACTTAAGCGTGACCACAGCGGAATCCCCCACGGTGGATTTGTAATAAGAAGCGGAAAGACGGGCAACAACTTGGAACACAATCACATCATCGAATACAGTCTCAAGCTCGACTCCAACCCCGAATTCACCGCATCGGTTATAGTCGCCTGCGCACGTGCGGATGTAAGAATGAACGGCGAGGGTGCAAAGGGCTGCAAGACTGTTTTCGACATTCCCCCCTCATACCTCAGCCCCAAGTCGGGTGCCGAGCTCCGCGCACATCTTCTGTAAAGCCCATAATAAGTACAACAAAAGAGCTGAAAACATCCCTTTGAAATTTAATTACACAAAACTTCAATAGCCGAGAACACCTTTATATGGGCTCTCGGCTATCTTTTTGAAAAAACCACGCTCCGTTGAATTGTTGTTTCCAAATGGTTTGTTTACTGTCACAACAAAGTATGATATAATTATATCACAAACATCAAAACACGGAGGTGCAATTATGACGATAGGACAGAATATTAAGAAATACCGAAAAGAAAAAGGTTATACACAAAGAGAGCTTGCCGATCTGATCGGAGTATCCGTGCAATCTGTTTCCAAGTGGGAAACAGATACGGGAGCTCCCGACATATCACAGGTGGTGCCGTTGGCTTCGGCATTGGATATATCCACAGATGCACTTTTCAGCTATGTCTGTAAAACAAGTATTGAAGATTTTGAAATTTTAAAAAAAGATTATAGGCATCAAGCGGTTTTTCGAGAACAAAGTTTTTCCGACACAAACTATGCGTTACTATATCCGTACTTCTTGGCACATCCGCAGAATTCCGAGGCGGCTTCTCTATGCCTGAAGTGTTTGGTTGATATGATAGTTGCCGGCAAAGTACAGGACAAAAGCAAAAGCGAACTGATTGCCGAGTGCGAAAAGTACGCCTCTTGCGTTTTCAAGCATGAAAAAGATGCGGATATAATCTTTATGAATCATTTTGTTCTCGCACGCGGGTATTCCGCTCTCGGAGAAAATGAAAAGGCAAAAGAAATACTCAGTAAAATTCCCGTAACATTCGGAGACCGTCTGTACTGGGAAGCGGAGATCGCACAAGCGAACAAGGAATATGACGACGCTATGTTGAAGTGTAGGTCAAGCTTTGCACTGAAAGCAAGATATGTATCAAGATGTATTCGTATGGCAGGCGAAATACATCAAGCACGAGATAGTGAAAACGGATTGGCACAACGTATGGAATATGAGGAATATATGTTGCGTCTTCTCAACGCTTTTCTTTCCGGAGGCGATTATCTTCCCTGCCGTCAGATATTCCAAAAGCACGTCCTGCTTTGCGGAATGGTGCAGAAGTACATCAAACTGGGAAAGCTTGAGCTTGCCATCGAACGTGCCGAAATGCTTTTTAAGGGACGAGAGGAATTTCTTGATTTTTTACAGCATCCGCAGGAAAAAGACTCGTTGCTGTTTGAGAATAACGATTCCGCCGACTATCAAGAGGAAACAAAAGCACAACTCGACAGCTACGTTCAATCCGCCGTAAAACATCTGAAAACAGTCTCCGACAGTGCATATGAACCCAAAATCAAAACATTGTTTGAAAAGTATAGTTTGGGTTAAAACATCACAGTAGGGTCACCAAAAAAGAGAGACACCTTTTGGTGTCTCTCAAAATTCTATTTCCTGACCCGTGGGAGAATGACGTTCGCTTCGCTCACTTGCTGGCGGCTTGCGCCGCCGCGAACTTCCGCCTACGGCGGAGGTTCGATTTCTTTAGGGTGACCAAAAAAAGAACACGCCATAGGGCGTGTTCTTTTTTTGTGAGTAATAGGTATAAAGGATACACGGATGAGGTAGGTCAAAAAGCGGATGAGTTTTTTGAAATCGGTCTCAATTTCAA
>JAFTLM010000271.1 GCA_017455945.1 Clostridia bacterium
CCTTTGTCAAGAATCGAGTCAAGACGCCTTCGCCCGACAAAAAAGTTCTGTTCACAGACGTTGCCGGAGCTGACGAAGAAAAAGCGGAGCTTAAGGAAATTGTGGACTTCCTCAAGGATCCCCGAAAATTCACCGCACTCGGAGCGAAAATTCCTCACGGTGTGCTTCTCGTAGGCCCTCCCGGTACAGGTAAAACCCTTTTGGCTAAAGCCGTAGCAGGCGAGGCAGGAGTTCCCTTCTTCTCTCTTTCGGGTTCAGACTTTGTTGAAATGTATGTCGGTCTCGGTGCCTCCCGTGTAAGAGATCTCTTTGAAACGGCAAGAAAAGCACCCGCATCGATTATCTTCATAGATGAAATCGACGCAGTGGGACGTCACAGAGGTGCAGGTCTGGGCGGCGGCCACGACGAGCGTGAACAGACACTTAACCAGCTGTTGGTTGAAATGGACGGTTTTGGTTCCCACGACGGAATTATAGTTATCGCCGCAACAAACCGCCCCGATATTCTTGACCCCGCACTTCTCCGCCCCGGACGTTTTGACAGACAGATAACGGTAAATTATCCAGATATAAACGGACGTGAAGAAATCCTTAAGGTTCACGCCCGCAACAAAGCTCTTGAGGCAACCGTTGACCTTAAAGAAATTGCACGCACAACCGCAGGCTTTACAGGTGCCGACCTTGCCAACCTCCTCAATGAAGCAGCTCTTCTGGCGGCAAGAAGAAACAAGAACCTTATAGGCCCCGACGATATCAGCGAGGCATTTATAAAGGTTGTTGCAGGTCCCAAGAAAACCTCGCTTAAAATCAAGGAGTCCGAGAAAAAGAAAACCGCATACCACGAAGCAGGACACGCAATCCTGGCTTACTGCATGCCCACACAGGACCCTGTACAGCAAATCTCTATAATTCCCAGCGGTCGTGCACTCGGATACACGCTCAATCCACCTGCAGAGGACAGATACAGCGTTTACAAGCAGGAGCTTAAAGAAAAAATCGCTATGCTTCTCGGCGGACGTGCGGCTGAAAAACTCATATTCGACGACATATCCGGAGGTGCTTCAAACGATATCCAACGTGCAACGGCAACCGCGAGAAAGATGGTTACCGAGCTTGGTATGTCGGATCTCCTCGGTCCCGTAAACTACGGTTCCGAGCAGGGCGAGGTCTTCCTCGGCAGAGATTTCTCGGCAGGAAAGAACGTGTCCGAAACCACTGCGGCACTTATAGACTCGGAAATCCAAAAAATAATAAGCGATGCTTATCAGCTTGCTATCAAGACACTTGAAGAACACACCGACAAGCTTCATCTTATCGCCGACTTCCTTGTGAAGTATGAAATAATGGACAGCGACCAGTTCAAGGCTGCAATGGAGAGCAACCCCACCGTGGAAGAGCTTGACGAAATGCGTGCCGAAAAGAAGCGTAAAAGCGAGGAAGAAAATGCCAAGCGAGCTGCTGAGCGTACCGCAGAGGAAGAAGCTGAAAGACTTGCAAAATCCACCCAGGACGGCCGCGAATGGGACGGAGAGGAAACTCTTGAATTTGATATTGTTGTTGACGAATTCGGCAAAATGAAACGAATTCCCAAAAAGCCCGAAGCAAAGCAAGAGGATGGCGAATCCGAAAGTTCTGACGAGACTACCGACAATTCAAACGAAGAAAATTCTTCAGAGCAAACAAAAGACGAATAATTTTAAAGTGGCTGTCTCTTGTAGACAGCCACTTCTGCGAGGGGTGTGTTCGCACTCACCAAGTCCAGAAAGGTTTTTGCGGAGCTTTTTGCAAAAAGCGACCTTTTGTGCCCGTAGGCACTCGGCGTTTCTTTTGGGAGCTTTTCTTTGCGCCTTTTGTGTCAAAGAAAAGCGGAGTTCCGAATTATGCCTTACAAAACCGCTGTAGACCTACAGAAATAAAGCTATCCAAGCCGTTACTCCACTTTTTCTTTTTGCCATAAAAGGCACAAAAAGAAAAAGTTCGCAAAAAGAAAAATGCCGTTTGTGAAGTTTCGCTC
>JAFTLM010000272.1 GCA_017455945.1 Clostridia bacterium
TAAGCGTGCTTTCATCAGCACAGTAGTCAAGAATGTAATAAACAGAAACGTCCTTAAGTGCGTCTCCGCCGTTGTTGAGGTTGAGCTCAACGTAATTGCTTGCGTCAAGAGCCGAGTTCATAAAGGAGAGAACAAGAGCCTTCTTGTCACCGCCCTTATCACCAAGCTTGAGCACTTCCTCGTCGCCGTAGCAAGTATCGGGATTGCCCTTTGATACGTATGTGTCGGCAACTATGTCCTTGGTACTAATGACATAAGGTATCTTTTCAATGAGAGCATCGAGCGATGCAATCTCACCGGCAGCTTCCTCACTTACGACAATATCGTCAAAATAGTATTTGAACTTGTTTGAGCTGGCATTCGTAGGAGTATTGCCGTCTATGGTTAGCACGGTACTGCCAAGCATAAAGCCAAACATACCGCTCTTGTTGTCTATCATACTTTGGTTTACGGTAAAGCTTGTGTTTATCGTTGTCCAGGTATTCGCTTCAAGAGGGGTAGCCTTATGACCGTAATAGTCGTTTGAAACTCCCTTTGACATTTCGTGAGAAATACTGAGTTTGTTAACTACTACTCCGCTCGGGATGCTGACCCTTACCTTATAGCTGACGTTAAAGGTCTTACCCAGGTCTTCCTGTCCGAAATAAAGCTTATCACCTTTGACAAAGGAGTTATACCATTTGATACGGTTATATGTGTAGTTAGACTGAACGTATGCAACCTTGTTGGTCGAATCAGCAGGGTCAGCCTTTGCATAAAGCGTGGGAGTTGCTCCGCCGGTTCTCCATACGAAATTCTCGGTACTGCAAGCACCGTTCTTAAGAGCTTCGTAATCAGAGTCGGAATAGGTATTGTTGGAATTAAATACTTTGAGCGATGTATCCACAGTGAAGTTATCGAAATTTTCTTCAAAGCAGTGTGCCGTTCCCTTGATTGCGATAGTGAAATAATCATCCGTGACCCCTGAAAGGATAGTGTTGAGGTTTATTTTTTTCTCGCCTTCAAGAGCCTCTACGGTATCTATAAGCTTATCATCGGTAAGCTCCGGTGTGTTGTTGTAGCAGGTAGCATTTTCGTCCACGGCAAAGCCGTCAAGAAGATAGACCGAAAGTGTCTGGCTTCCCGAACCGGAAAGGGGAAGAAGGAGATATCCCTTATCGGTTATGCTAAAATCGGAAGTCTTAAAGGTTGCAAGGTAGGTGCGTTGGCTGTCTGCGTAAAGTGTCTTTTCAAAGCCGAAAACGCCATCCTTGTTTGCTGCGGAAATATAGGTATCGGCAACAGGATCCTTGGACTTTCTCGCTCTGAGACCGATAGTCTCGCCCGCGTGTTCAGCACCCTCAGAGGATGCCATATCAAGTCTGCTTACCGTGCCGTCGCTGTTAAGCTTTACGACAGTAAGGTCGTCGATGAGATATGTGTTGGACAAATTTGTGTTGTTAAATTCAAGTGTAAATGCGGGATATCCCCATGCGGGATTTCCGTTTGCGGTGGTGTCAACCTTGATATCTTTTGCGGCTACGGTGTAGTCAACCGTAACTGTCTGCCACTCATTGTTTACGATTATGGTCTGGGATTTGATCGATTTTTTGTTTGCGTCGGTTAAAGCCGCGGACCCCGCGGAAAGCATAGGACAAGCATATACCGCGCAAGCATTGTTGACGGTCGTTTGACTGCCTGCCTTTACCTTGGCAGTGAATCTGAGTGTTTGACCGATAAGAGTATCGGTTTCAGTCATTACACTATCCGATATCGAGTTGTAGAACTTTATACGTCCGTTGTAGTTTCCTGTACCCAATTTCAAGTTGATAATTTGGTTGTTATCATCACTCGGATCTACAAGCACGTTTCCCAGAGGATTGGAAATAGCTGCCGCACCGCCGGATCTTGCAAGGTATCTCTTGCTGTCTGTACCCTCAGCCAGATGTGCGTAGTAGTATGTATAATTTTTGCCGTCTGCGTTGGTGGTTGTGCTATCGGTTACGTTATAGGAAGTCACGTCTACGTTGTCTCCGACGGCGTAATCCTCAAAGTTCTTGAAGTATACTGTCTCAATGCTGTCGGTAGCCTTAAATACTACGGTAAAGTAGTTGCCCTTTATCTTTGAAACAGCATTCTCCGCCTCTATGATGTTTACACCGCCTTTAAGAGTGTATTCGCCAAGCGAAACAGCCTTACTGAGGTCGGGCATATTGTTGTAGGTAAGTCTTTCCTCGTCTACAAAGTAGCCGTCAAGGAGCAATACTTCTGCCTTAACAGACGCATCGTCCTCTGCGGGAACAGTAAACTGAAGGTCAGTCTTGCCCTCTATGAGCTTGGATGGATAGGTGAGGAAGATAATATTTTCATCGTCACCGCCGTTAAGCATAAGTCTGTTATCCAGACCGAGTGCGGTATCAGGCTGTGCTTTTGAAACGTATGCGTCGGCAACAATACCGTCTTCGGATACCGAAGTGGTGGAAATGTATGCCGTCATATCCGACGTGTCCTCGCGAGAGATAAGTGTTGTGGGAGCGGCTTCGCTTACGATAATATCATCAAAGTAATAGGTACTTCCGATTGCACCGTTGAGTGTAAAGCTGAGAATACCTCTTTTTGTTGCCGTTCCGTTGGTAGAGATTATATCCTCGTCAATAACAAAGCTCTTTGTGACGTTAGTCCACGTATCTGCGGTTGGCTTGGGGGTAAATGTTGCCAACGTTCCGCCTGCCGCGTCAAGCGCATATCCCATCTGAGGTGCGGATGAATCGGGAACCTTGATTCTCAAATCAAAGCTCAGATTGAAGGTCTTGCCTATATCAGTGCTGTCAAGATATGCTTTATCTCTGACAAAGGTGTTATACCATCTGATACGGTTGTACGTTTTACCCGATACGACAGATGCTACTATATTATCAGTGCCGTCGGGGTCATTAACAGCTGTCATCGTTCCTGTAGCTCCGCCTGTACGCCATATGTAGTTGGGCGAATAACAGTCGTCTGCACCGGGGGCATCTGCAGGTTGTGGCTTTGTTCCCGTGTTATAGTCAACGATAACTGTGCCGGCGGAAAACTCCTCAAAATCAAGCTTATAATATTGTGCCGAACCCTTTATTGCAAGCGTGAATTGCTCGCTTGACACCCTGGAAACTATGTCGAGAAGATCAACTGTGCTGTCGCCTTCCGAAATGTCGTAGGTGCCGACAAGCTTGCTGTCAGTAAGCTCGGGCATATTGTTGTAGCAGGTCTTGCTTTCGTCAACCTTGAAGCCGTCAAGCACGTAGACAGAAAGTGTCTGACTTCCCGTTCCGGTGAGGGGAAGAGCAAGCTTAGCTCTGTTCGCGTCCTCGAAATCAGCCGTGTTGAAGGTTGCAAGATATGTACGCTGATTGTCAATGTAAAGAGTCTTTTCGGTTCCGAAAACACCGTCCTTATAAATCTCAGAAACGTATGTGTCTGCAATAGGACGAAGGAAGCCTGCCGCCTCTGCGGTAAAGCTCTTGGAAGTAGCCGTAGCAACAACGGGCGTACCTACTGTGACAGTGTATTCCACACCACCCGTGTATCCGTTGTCCGGAACGAAGGTGTAAAGTCCGGAGGTGTTCGAAGCGTTAGTCGACCAAGTGCCTTCAACCTCGTTGCCGTAAGAGTCCTTGACAGTTGTCGCACCTTCGAACGCCGCAAGCGTGGTTGCGGGCTTTATAAGTTGAACCTGAATGTTCTCTACTACAGAAACGTTCTTCGCTCCGTCAACAGGCATCATCCAAGCTACCTGTGGTGTGTAAAGCTCGGGCTTGAGAATGCTGTGGAAGAACTGCATATACGCGTTATATCTGTCATAATCGCGCATGGGGTCGATACCCGAGGGATAGTCGTGGCCCATATCCTCCATGCCTATTGCGATGAAGGGATTCTCGGCATACTCGGTAAATCTTGCCTGTATGCTGGGCCAGTGATCCCAACAGCCGTACTCATCGTAATAACCGCAGGAAAGGATCATGGGAACGTGCTGTGTTTCCTCACCTGTCGTGGGATTAGTACCGCCGAGGATTATGCTCTCGTCGCCTTTGTATACGCGGTTGATGCCGTCACCTGCCGCACAGTAAACAACGTTTACTTCGCTGCTTATTTCACCGGTTCTTGTAATCGCATAATTAACGTCATCACCGTCGATGTGCTTGCCGTTGTAACCTGCCTCGTATGTAAGGTAGGGCTGTACAACGGTTGTACTTTCGGTAGTAACTATACCTTCAGCGTTGATATCTCCCTCGTACCAGACGTCTCTTGTGGAAACTGCTGTGCCGGGCCCGTCGCCGTCAATGTCATAATTAAACGAACTCGCTTCATCAACGTATTTATTGTCGACTGTGGAAAGTATTGCGGTTGTGGGGGTACCCTTTGAGATGCCCGCGGCACCGATAAGGCTGTCGTTATATCCGTACTGCTCGGCAAAATATCTGATACATCTGATAGCTGCACGGGATGTCTTGGCGGCGTTTGAACCGTGCGCTCCATACGGGTCGATATATCCGTAGTGGTCACCGCGCGCCATGGGAGAGTACGCATAGTCGTATACAGCAACGGTATATCCCGAAAACTCCATACCGACAAGCATAGCGCGCACCTTAAGCGACGATTCGCCGTCCTTGTCATAGTCATCAGAGCCTACAGTTCCCACGTTAGACATTCTGGGAGACTGTGTAGCCGCCTGAACCATTACTGGCGTTGCCTCTACGTTCTCACCCGAGGGATAGATAATATCAAGACGGCAAACGTAGTCAAGAGGAGAGCCGTCTGTCTTTCTCATATCCTCATATCTTGTAACCTTGGGGGCAAGTTGACCTGCCGAGTGCTTTACAACATTGCCGTCTATCTCTTGAGGAGCACCCGCAATACATTCGACGTTTGCGTTTGTAACGTGATCAAAGCTACATTTGTCATTACCGGTATGATAAGCGTAATAAACTTTTTTCTTATCTGCGATATGACTGTTCCATCCATTCATTACATAGTTGCGGGTACCGAGAGACGCGTGGTAGTCGGTCTCGAAGTAGGGAATGTCACGTGCAACTCTGTATCCCGCGGGAAGAACGTAAACGTGGTTCTTGTGAACGGGTACTGTTTTGGTGGTTGTATGAGTACTGTCCGTCCAAACAGTAAGCTTCGACGCGCCGGGGAG
Organism: Clostridia bacterium; assembly: GCA_017455945.1. Classification (GTDB taxonomy): domain Bacteria; phylum Bacillota; class Clostridia; order Oscillospirales; family CAG-272; genus RGIG8775. The sequence continues at coordinate 5,159 of JAFTLM010000272.1, forward strand.
CGCTGCGCGGAGATACGCAAGGCTCATTTCTATGTTGGGAGACTTTGCGAGAGGGTTTCCTCCAAAGTCAACTACAACGACAGCCCAACGGTTGCCCGACTCTACCGAAGCATCTGCCTTAATAAGGTCGGTGACAATATCTACGTCGCTGTCTGTTCCTATACGCTCGCCGTTCCAGTTGATAACGTAGAATACGACGTCGCGTGTTTGGGTGGCGTTTTCCGTATCAAAATATACGGTGTACTTTACGTCACCCTTTACGTATGTGGAGTCTGTCCACATTGCTTCGTACTGCTTGTATCCCGAAATAGTCTCATCTTCGTAGATGGGGCTTTCGTAAACAAGCGTGGAAGCGGTTGCTGTTTCTTCGGCAGCGAATATTCCAAGCGGAACGCATGAGATTATCATCAGCATCGCCAGAATAAGGGCTACCAAACGCTTTGTTGATTTCATAAGCAACTCCTTTGATTTTTTTGCGGAAACAATGTTCCATAATAAGGTGATTATACAACATATGATAATATTTGTCAATGTATAAAGTATGTTTTTGTGAAACGTGCCAATGTTTTTTGGTCATTTTTAACAAATGTGTTACTACTCTCTTTTTTTCGCAAGATTCGATGAAATCCGCAGGGCGATATTGCTATAATGGTAAAAGAAAGACTTACTAAAGGAGTTGATAGTCATAAATATGAACAGCGTTGCAGGTATCATATTCACCAACCTGCATGACAGAAGTATTCCCGAGCTTACCAAAAAAAGAACTATGGGAGCGATACCGTTTGGGGGAATATACAGAATGGTGGATTTCCCTCTGTCGGCAATGGCAAATGTCGGAATAAGGAATATCAGCGTTATCGCTCATCACAATTATGAGTCTCTTGTGGAGCACATAGGGAGCGGAGCTGATTGGGGAATTCCGACCGATATGGGAGGAGTTAAAATAATTTCACCGTATATGACCGCATATGCAAAAAGCAATAACGAAATGTATAACTCTCGTCTTGAAACTTTGAAAAGTATATGCAACGTTATTGA
>JAFTLM010000273.1 GCA_017455945.1 Clostridia bacterium
ATGCAAACAATAGCAATGCCACCTTGATTGCAGGAGGGATTGCCACCATTGCCGTCAAGGGTGCGTGAGGTATCTGCTGCGTAAATGCCACTGTGGGGATTGTCGGATTTCATTGCATTACTATCCTTGGAGCAGATGCCGAAAGGCTGAAGGACACAGTTGAAGTTGTCCTTGTCGGGCATACGCTGATTGCCGCCCGCGTTCTGCTTGGTAAGCGTGGGTGCTATCTGACCTCCATCCCAGTTCATAACGAGTGGTACATTGCCGCCGCCCGTTCCCATTCTTGACGTGAGAGTTTGAATGGCATCTCCGTCCTCAAGTTTCACTCTGCCATCAGCGGGATGATTTTCAATAGCAATTGCCGCAGGTACAACTCCTGCTCGAAGTGTCGGAGAACGCTCTTCCTCGTAGCCGATAGATCTGCTGTTAGCAGAGTGCTCAGTACAGAAACCTGCGGATTCCAACACGCAAGGCGGGTGATGAGCCTCGGCACGGAGCGTGCAGGTGACCTCCTCGGTAACATCCATACGATTGCCGCCCTGGTCGTTGAGAACAACACCATTGCGACCCGTGGACATTCCGCAGTTCACACCGAGCGTTGCTGCTTTATCGCTTACGCTTCCGTTGTATCCATCAAGCCCGAAGCCTGGCGTTCCAGTGCTGTCTTCAGTACCGTTGGCAGTTCTTTGCCACGCACGGAAGCTCTCCGCAGAATACCCTGACACGCCTTCGGACTTAAATAATATGTCTCCGGCACGCCGACCTGCAAAATCTGCGACAAGGTAGATTCTACGGCGACGTTGGGGGACTCCCCAATATTGAGCATCGAGAGTTCGGTATGCCACGCTCCATCCGTCTCCCAGGTAGAGGTCTGCGTAGGGCCATCCACCTTTTTCAGGCATAGGCACCTCGGTCCCCTCTTCGACGATGCCGATGACGGCTTCGAGGACGGCTTTGAAATCGTAACCATTGTTGCTAGAGAAAGCGCCGGGGACATTTTCCCAGACGATGTATCTCGGATATTTTCCATTTGTTGCTTTCCTCATTTCTTTGATAATGCGGACGGCCTGATAAAAAAGTCCCGACCTTTGACCGTCGAGACCGCTTCGCTTTCCTGCCACGGACATATCCTGGCAAGGAGAACCGAAAGTAATAATATCAACCGGTTCTATCTTGCCGCCATCCATAGCTGAGATATCACCGTAATGTTTCATAAAAGGAAATCTCTTTGTGGTGACCCTTACTGCGAAGGGTTCAACCTCGGAAGCCCAAACGGGCGTTATACCCGCCAAAACTCCACCAAGCGGAAAACCGCCCGAGCCATCAAAGAGACTCCCCAGTTTCAAGTTCGTCATTACCTTGAACCTCCACTTCTTTTACAAGTTCGGAATAAGGGATTTGTTTATCACCGCGAATAACGTAAACGCCATCGGCATTTCCTGTGTCATCCACATAGCGCCTCAAGATAACCGATGCATATTTTTCATCGAGTTCCATCGTGTAACAAATGCGACCCGTCTGCTCACACGCCATCAGCGTGGAACCTGAGCCACCGAAGGTATCAAGAACAATGGAGTTCTCTTGGGAGGAGTTGCCAATGGGATATGCAAGAAGGTCAAGCGGCTTGCTCGTCGGATGATTAGCATTACGCTTGGGCTTATCGAAGTTCCAAATGGTGGTCTGCTTTCTGTCGGAATACCATCTGTGCTTTCCGTTTTGAAGGAAGCCATAAAGGACAGGCTCGTGTTGCCACTGGTAATCCGAGCGTCCAAGCACCAGACTGTTCTTCGCCCAAATGCAAACACCCGCAAGATGGAATCCTGCGTCAACGAAAGCCTTACGGAATGTAAGCCCCTCGGTGTCAGCATGGAATACATAAGCAGCGCCACCGCTTTCCATATGAGCAACCATATTGTCAAAGGCTTTTCGAAGGAAGTCGTAGAACTCCTCGTCCTTCATACTATCGTTTTGAATAGTAAGACCGCTTTTACTCTTAAAGGAAACACCATAGGGCGGGTCTGTAACAATAAGGTTGGCACGATGACCACCCATCAATTTTGATACGTCATCGGCATTGGTGGCGTCACCGCAATAAAGACGATGCTTTCCAACAACCCAGACATCACCCTTCTCTACGAAGGCAGCCTTTTCGAGTGCTTCGGTAAGATCGTAATCATCATCCTTCACCTCGTCCTCCTCAGCTCCGAGAAGGTCAGCAAGCTCATCATCACCAAAACCAGTGAGTGCGAGGTCGAATGCTTCTGCCTGCAAGGCTTCAATCTCGACACGGAGGAGTTCTTCATCCCATCCCGCGTCCAGTGCCATACGGTTATCAGCGATGATGTAGGCTTTCTTCTGTGCTTCGGTGAGATGTTCGACAAAGACACACGGCACTTCGGTAAGGCCTTCCTCACGAGCAGCAAGAACACGACCGTGACCAGCAATAATGCCGAAGTCACGGTCGATAATCACAGGATTGATGAAGCCGAACTCACGAAGGCTTGAACGGAGCTTGCCGATTTGCTCCGGGGAGTGAGTACGGGCATTGTTTACGTAAGGGACGAGCTTGTCAAGGGAGACAAGCTGCATATCGGTTGTTGTTTTCTTGCTCATATCAGCGCCTCCCTAAAATGGCAACCTTCTGCAAGAACCTCGTAATCGCGGTCGAGCAGATTGAGCTTCTCTATAATGCCAAGCGGTGTAAGGTCGTAGTTCTCACGAACGTAATCTTCCAGAGGGATGTTCTTATCATTCTTAACAACAACCGATACGGGTTCAGCAATGCCAATGGCATAACCAAGCTGTACCTCGCACCACTTGAGTTCGTAAATATCGAGGAGCTTGCAAGCCAGGTGACGTGCCATATAGGTTGCAGAACGGTCAACCTTCGTGGGATCTTTACCGCTGAAAGCACCACCGCCTACAGCACAGTAACCGCCGTACTGATCGCATACAATTTTACGACCCGTCAAGCCGCAATCCGCGGTGGGACCACCGAGTGTCCAAGTACCCGAAGGATTGATAATCAGCTCAGGTATATATCTCTCCTTTCTCTGTTTTGGGTTACCACAAACAATACCACAAAACCTTTCACATATCCAGCCCTTTGGCAGAAATTTATCACTTCAGACACACTTTTTATCCCTGCCATTCTACCGCAGTATCGAGGCTTAATGTGCCGTTGATACGCTTGATTTCCTCAATGCAATCACCGCGCAATTTCACGAGAGCATCTTCGGGAATATCATGGGTTGCCGCCATGACGTTCATGAGCATTCCAAGCTCAACGGCTATGCGAAACAGATTTCTGTTTTGCCTGTTTTCGCTGTCGCGCATTATGCTTTTCATTGTTGAAATTACAATGTTGGGAAAGTAATTGGGGTTGTGCTCCGAGGCAACGTAGCCGCCGTAAAACTGAATTGCTTTCTCTATAAACTCGCTCATGCTTGAGCAATTATCCCTTTCGTACCATTGCCGTGCTATGTCCAACACGCTATCGTGAATGTACAGCGCAAATTTGTTCTTCTTATTTTCTTTCATATTCTTAATTCCTTTCATTTTTATTTGATGTCTGATTCTACCTATGCCGAAAGCCTTGCAAAATGGGGCTCACACGGTTTGTGACCCATAACCTTGACCCCGTAGGCAGAAAATTGACCCTTTAAATTTTTTGCTTTCGAAATCCTGCAACTCCTTGTGCTGTCGGCTCTGCCGTCAGCTGTGAGGCGGGGCTGGGCGGTTCACCGACCCAGACCCTTTCACCTGCTTAAAAATCGAAGCATAGATTTACTTGATTTCATCGTACTTTACTTGCTCGTCAAGCCACTCTAAAAGCCTGTCGCGAGGAATAATGGTTCGTCCCTGAACGATTTTCAGCTTTGGGAAGTTATCCTCACGCACAAGCTCGTAGGCACTTGCACGGGAGATTCCAAGTAGATTTGCAACGTCCATCACGGTGAGAAACATAGGCATCTCATCTCGATTCTTATACATTGACTGCTTCATCAAGTTTACCTCCTTTCTTTTCAAATTTTTTCATAGCGTTTTGGTAACGCATACGGGCTTCTGCTTCACGGATTTGCTTTTCGAAGTACGCTTCTTCGATAGGCTTGATCGGTTGCAAGGTATATTGCAGGCTACCGTTGTGAGCGCGGCCGTCACGGGTGCGAACCATCGTCGGCTCGGTATAGATGAAGCCCTTGCGTTCGAGGCTGTCTACATATTTCTTGACTGTGTTGTTGCTCATACCCAGTGCGCTCCCAATGGTAGCATAGCTCGGATGGCACGTGAAGGTTTTCCTGTCCTCGCAGTACATGAGGAAGGCAAGGAGAGCGATCTCGCCGTAGTCAAGTCCAAGACGGAACACGGCTTTCGGCATCGGAAAGAAATCGCC
>JAFTLM010000274.1 GCA_017455945.1 Clostridia bacterium
AGTGGACTAACGGCTTGGATAGCTTTATTTCTGTAGGTCTACAGCGGTTTTGTAAGGCATAATTCGGAACTCCGCTTTCTTTTGACACAAAAGGCGCAAAAGAAAGCTCACAAAGAAAACGCCGAGTGCCTGCGGGCACAAAAGGTCGCTTTTTTGCAAAAAAGCTCCGCAAAAAAACTTTCTGGACTTGGCGAGTGCAAACACATCCCTCAACCCATGCCGTTATATCAACTCTTTGAAATTGACGATGTATCTGTCAGTAACAGACTTGATTTCTTCGGTGAAATCTTCCGACGAAGGGTCATAAACTCCATACACCGTCATTCCCGCCTCTTTTGCGGTCTTGTCGGCGTTGTAGTTGTCGTCAAGGAATATTACCTCGCTTACACCTACGCCCAGCCTTTTGGCGGCGGCTCTGTATATTTCGGGATCGGCTTTGGTGGTGCCGAAGTCGTCGCAGGACCACACGTTGTCAAACAAATCGTATATTCCGTTCCTTTTTAAGCAGGGGTCAAGCATAGAGTGGGGGCTTGCGGTCAGCACGTTAAGACTGTCGCCTCTTGCCTTGAGGGCTTGAAGTGCCTCAATTACGCCGTCTTTGGCTTTGATTTCGTCTGCGTAGGCACGGAGAGCGTACTCGGTCATTTTGGCGGTGATTTCTTCAACGCTTGCTTTTAATCCCATACCGATGAAATATTTTGCCGTTCCGTGGTATCCCAGGGGCGTGATGATTTTCACAATGTCGTCCGAATACTCTACGTTGTTTTCGTCAAGTATTCTCAACATAACCGAAATGTAAGAGGGCATAGAATCCACAAGGGTGCCGTCAAAATCGAAAAGATAGGTTTTCATTTAATTTACCTCTATAATGTTTCTTATATTTTGCATTTTTTCATCCAGCAAAGCACTTATTTCGGCACAGCTTTGAAGCTCGTCCGCGGTTTTGGAATGAATATTTTCGTCAAGATTTTTCTTGTATCTCATACGGTGTTCAAGATTTGCCCAAAGCTCCATAGCTATCGTGCGAAGCTGAACCTCCACCTTGACGAATTTCTTTTCATTGTACAGGAAGATGGGGATTTCCACAATAAGATGCAGACTTCTGTAGCCGTTTGGCTTAGGATTTTTTATGTAGTCCTTTTTGGCAATCAGCTTTACGTCGTCCTGGTTTGTCAGGCAGTCGGCAAGCATATATATATCGTCCTTAAAACTGCATATTACGCGTATACCCGCAATGTCGTTGAGCTCGTTTTCAAGCGAGTTTACAGACATAGGAAGCCCGCGGCGTTCCAGCTTTTCGTGAATGCTTTCTATTGATTTGAGACGTGTTTTTATGCTGTCGATTGGGTTGCGTTCGTGAGAAAGCGAAAACTGTTCGTCAAGCACCTTGAATTTTGTTTCGATTTCAAGCATTGCACAACGGTAGTAGGTCATCAGTATTTTTGCACGGTCGGCAAATTCACTTATTTCTTCGGGGGTCTTGGTCGAGATAATCGCACGCAGCTTTTGCAGTTCGCTTTGTTTTTCTTCCATAATCCAATCTTCCTTTCCGCAAAATTATCCGATTGTATTATACTATGTTGCGGGGCGGGGTTCAAGCGGATTTGTTTACCAATAGGTTAAAGTTTTGTAAACCGTCAGTCGGGGATTTTGTTTTTCTCTTTCAGTGCTCTGGCAAGATAGACTATGGGAGTGTCGAGCAGGGAAGTGAAAACATATATTACGTAGGTGGATAGCACGATAGTAATAAGCGTGTTGGTGTCGTACAGTCCCGCAAAAGCGATTACGTTGAAAATAACCGTGTTTATCATTTGCGAAATGAGGGTTGAGCCGTTGTTGCGAATCCAAAGATACGCACGTGAGCTGCCGCTTTTTTTGGAGGTGATAGCCCACCACTTGTGGTAGAGCCATACGTCAAGCCTTTGTGAAATGATGTAGCCCAAAAAGCTTGCCAGCATCAGCCTGGGCGTCTGGGCAAACAAAGTCTTTACCGAGGGCATTGCCCAATCGTTTGCACTTGGCGTGTACAAAAACCAGTACTGCGTTATAACAAGCATTGCGACGGCGGTAAAGGTGCCGATATAAACGGCTTTTGCCGCGTCCTTTTTGCTGTGATTTTCCGAAAGAATGTCGGTGACAAGATAGGTCGACGCAAACATTATGTTGCCGAGAGTCTGCTCCATTCCGAAACCGTCAATGAGGATAAGCACCTCAATGTTGGCAAGTATGGTGGCAATAACCGTGAAGGCGAAAAGCCCGGCTTTGCCGAAAAGCCTGTACGCGAGCAAGACACCGCCGTATATAACGACGATCGAGCCAAAAAGCAGTAATTCGTTCATTTTTCCTCCTCGCAAAACAAAAGCGCGCCCGAAATGAGCGCGCAAATATAGCTTTGTTTTGCCCATAGTTTTGTTTTAGGACAGGATGGTTTCGAACTGTCCGATGGTATTGTAGCAGAAAAAGCTGCCGTTGTCAAGAGCTTTTGCGTTTTTTGTTTATACGAACATATCTTCAAGCTCTTTTTTGGAACGGTAGCCCACAGCCTTTTTGTGAACCTCTCCGTTTTTGAATACGATGATTGTGGGGATGCTTGAAACGCCGAATGCGATGGCAAGCTCTGCTGCCTCGTCAACGTCTACCTTTCCTACCTTGATTTTGCCCTCGTATTCCTCGGATATTTCCTCAACAATGGGGGCTATCATCTTGCAGGGACCGCACCAGGTTGCGTAAAAGTCTACCAATACGGGAATGTCTGACTTCAGTACTTCGTTTTCAAAATTTTCGTTTGTGATTTTAATTTCAGCCATAATATTTTACCTCACTTTTCTTTATAGTAGAGCATACAGTGGCAGTAGCCCTCAAAATCGGGGTCCTTTATCTGCTCTTTGAACTCTTTGCACATACATATGTTGTCTTCTGTGCGTTCGCGGCGGCAGGGACAGTAGCCGCCCGTCTTTTCAAGCCCCTCTTTTACAAGCTTGACTATTTCTTGGTTTTCGTTGTATCTTATTTTCATTTTGCCGCCTCCTTTTATTTTATTCTATCATAAATTTGTGAACAAGTAAAGTATTTGGATAAAAAAATAGTTTTCTTATACCTATTGACATTTTTAAGCAGATGTGATACAATTATGTGGATAAAAGGATAGTGTTTATACCTTAATTTTTTAATTTGGAGGTTTTTATTATGAACAGAATCAAGACTATCGAGACAAAGGATCTCAACAACACAGTAAAGAACGGCGGATGCGGCGAGTGCCAGACTTCCTGCCAGTCTGCTTGCAAGACTTCCTGCGGCGTTGCTAACCAGGAGTGCGAGAACAAGAACAACGGCTGATTAAGGTCGGAAAGTTAAGGGGCTGAGTCGTTACCGATTCGGCTTCTTTTCGTTGTATAGTGTAAAAAGATAAATTATAGTTCAGCGGCGAGGGGTGTGTTCGCACCGCACCCATAAGAGCCCCCACGCCAGTGGGTGCGAGTCAAGGCTGCACAAGCCTTGTCGCTCACCGCAGTGAGCGAAACTTCCCAAACG
>JAFTLM010000275.1 GCA_017455945.1 Clostridia bacterium
TGATTTTGGCTCCTGCCAACTGTGCTCTGAGGTCCTCAAAAATTATTCTTTCATGTGCGGCGTGTTTGTCAATGACAATAACTTTTTCGCCGTATTCCACAAAAAGATAAGAATTAAACGCCTCCCCTAACAGTCTGTAATCGGTTTTGCTTACTCTGTTTACAGCCTCACACTTAGGTGTATTCTCAACATCAGATATTTCAATTTTAGGTTGTTTATCGGCAGCAACAGGAATTGAATGCGATTCGGCAACTTTCTGAACATCCTCCGATTTCATTGCGTCTTCAAACACTTTTAATGTCTCCGGAACAACAGTTTTCGGAGCCGTATTTATGGGCAAAATCTTAGTGTTCTCGGAATTAGGTTTAACCGTTTCTTTTATTTCACCATCTTTATTAAACGGTCTGACAGGTGGCACACTCACAATCGGAGTATTCTCTTTCCCCTGAGGTTTATAGGCGTTTGAAAAGTCAAATTTAAGATTTTCAACTTTTTGTCTTTCTTCTTCGACTGCAACAAAAGCATTGGAACGATTTTTAACCTGTAAGTTTTTCTTTTCAAGTTCAAAAGACGGTCTTGTTATATCGTCCTCAAGTGCTGTTTTCACAGTATAATATATAGCGTCAAATATCGGCTTTTCGTTGGAAAATTTGACCTCAAGCTTTGCAGGGTGTACGTTTACGTCGACAGATCGCGGACTTATTCCGATATTAAGTACACAACACGGAAACTTTTCGCTTGGAATATAAGAAGTATATGCCTGCTCAAGTGCCGCCATTGCGGTTTTACTTTTTATAAAACGGTTGTTGATAAAGAAGTTCTGAAAATTTCTGTTGGATTTGAAATTATCCGAACGTCCGATATACCCCTTAACTTCCACACCTTCTATTTCGGTACACACGTGTATAAGTTTGCTTGCAAAATCTCTGCCGTATATTGAGTATATTGCGTTTTTTAATTCCCCGTCTCCTGCGGTTTCAAATTTAACTACACCGTCCACAATAAGCTTTATGGCTATCGACGGCTGAGACAGTGCTATCTTTTCAACCCACACACTAACTGCGGATGCTTCGGTAACGTCCCTTTTCAAAAACTTACGTCTTGCGGGAACGTTGGCAAACAAATTTTCAACAATTATTGTTGTACCGGTTGCACACGCTCTCTCGGTAAGGGCAACGATGTTTCCCGCCTTTACCTCAAGCATAGCTCCGTATTCGGCATCTGCTGTTTTAGATATTATTCTCATATCCGAAACAGACGCGATAGCCGCCAGCGCTTCACCTCTGAAGCCGAGTGTTTCTACGTTTTCAAGGTCTTCAGCAACCTTGATTTTGCTGGTCGCGTGACGACGCACCGCTACGGGCAGGTCGTCTGGCTCCATACCGCAACCGTTATCACAAACACGAATAAACGATACTCCTCCGTTTTGAATTTCCACCGTTATTCTGGTAGCTCCGGCATCTATTGAATTTTCAAGCATTTCTTTTACTGCCGAAGCGGGGCGGTCAACGACCTCTCCCGCTGCTATCAGATTCGCTACGGCAAAAGACAAAACATTTATTTTAGCCATATTTCTCCTATTCTATCAACCTTTTTTTAAGGTCATACAGAAGCATCATAGCCTCATACGGCGAAAGCGTATTAACGTCTATAGCTCTGAGTTCCTGAATTATTTGTTCTTCTATACAATCGTCTATTGTTATTAATGAGTCATCTTTTACAACTTCACTGTCGGTAAGCGTAAGTGATTTTGCACTCTGTTCCACAACGGCAAGAATTTCTCTCGCCCTTTTTATAACCTCGTTGGGTACGCCCGCAAGCTTTGCCACTTCGATTCCATAGCTGTCGTCTGTAGAACCGCGGACGATCTTACGCAAGAAGGTTATATTATCGCCTCTCTTACGTGCGGCGATATTATAGTTAAATATACCGTCAAACTCATCCTCAAGGCTTGTAAGCTCGTGGTAATGAGTTGCAAAA
>JAFTLM010000276.1 GCA_017455945.1 Clostridia bacterium
GTAATAGCCTATAAGGTTGCCTTCGGAATCGCGGAGAGCGACCATATAAACGTCTTTGTTTTCTTCGTTGTTGCGATATGTATAGACGATATTATTGTCGGGGCTTTTGCCGAACCATTTTAACACTTTGTCGATTTTTTCGTTTGCCTCGGCAGGATGACAGCTTTTAAGATTTCTGCCCGTCAAGTCGGTTTTATACCGTTTAATTGCGGACGGGTTCATATAGACAACTGTCGACCTCATATCACACACCACGATGGGGGCTCTATCCTGTTCCAAAATACTTTTGAATAATTGCTCCATAAAAATACCTCTCAATTTGTTATCGGCACTCGTCTAAACGGTTTAAAAACTCGTCAGCCTGCTCTCTGCACTTAAAAATCACAACGTTTTTGCCGCTGTATTTTTCAAGGAGAGCCAGCACTCCCTGTCTTTGTGTTTTGTTGTAGCTCTTTACATATTCGGTAAACTCCCCGTCCTCTTCGGTTTCCGTCCACGGCATATCGTCTCGCGGTTTCCCGCGTCTTGCCTTAATTCCCGCAAGGCAAACTTCAGAGGGGTAGTCGAGAAATATCACCGTATCGCACGCCGCCAGACGCAGTTCCATAGTAGAGCCGTAATTACCGTCGATTATCCACTCGTCTTTTCCGAGAACCGTGTGCAGACGGTCAAGAAAGACACTTTTTTCCACCGTGGTTTTGTCAGCGTTCCAGTACATCATGTCAAGATGATACAAAGGAAGCCCCAATTTATCTCGCAGAGCCCCGGAAAACACGCTTTTCCCTGCTCCGGGGCAACCGATTACAATAATTTTTTTCATTTTTTCGCCCCTCCGTTTCCCGGTACCCATCAATATCAATAGCGCCGTATACAGTATAACACACTTTTCTTATTTTTTCAACAGATGTATAAATTATATTTTATTTTTCCCCTCCCCTATTGACTTTCACTTTTGAGTGTGCTACAATGGTGACAGCAAATTCAATACAAGGAAGGTACTGTTATGGATATCGGATATTTACCTCTTGAACATCTTCACAAAATAGTTGACGAAACCGTTCCCTCAATGCGTTGGGACGGCAAGCAGGACATAAAAGAGTGGCAGAAAGCCGCTCGCGAAAAGCTCAAGGAGCTTATCGGCTGGGGCGAGATTGAAAAGTGCGACGTTCCGCTCACATATGAGGTTGAGTACGACCGCGTATGCGAGGATATGGGATGCCGCGAAATCCGCTTCCGCTACACCACCGAGGAGAACGTAACCGTTCCCTGCCACCTGGTGATCCCCAACGGTGCCAAAAAGCCTCTTCCGGTTATCATCACTCTCCAGGGACACTCCAAGGGAATGCACATCTCTCTCGGACGCCCCAAGTTTGACGGTGACGAGAACACGATCAAGGGCGGAGACCGCGACTTTGTGGTTCGTGCGGTAAAAGAGGGCGTTTGTGCTATCGCACTTGAGCAAAGGTGCTTTGGTGAGTGCGGAGGTACAGAGAAGGGCCCCGACTGCCGTCAGGCATCTATGAGAGCTATTCTTGTGGGAAGAACTATTATAGGCGAACGCGTTTGGGATATTATGAAGCTTATCGACCTTCTTCAGACAGAGTTCACCGATATAATCGACAAGGATAAGATAATGTGTATGGGCAACTCGGGAGGCGGAACTGCTACAACTTACGTTTCGGCTATTGACGAGAGAATCAAAATCTCTGTGCCCTCTTGTGCGGTAGCAAGATATGCGGATTCTATTGCCGCAATGTTGCATTGCGAATGCAACTACGTTCCCAACATAGCACATTACTTTGACATGGGTGACCTTTGCGCAATGGTTGCGCCCCGTCCGCTTGTTGTGGTTACGGGTACTGAGGACAAGATCTTCCCTGTAAACAGTGCCAAGGAGTGCGTTGCCGAAGGTAAGAAAGTTTACGACGCACTGGGTGTTGGCGAAAACATCGTACACGTTATCGGTGCCGAAGGACATCGTTTTTATGCCGATGATTCCTGGCCGCACATAAATTCGGCTATCAAAAATCTGTAATAAAAATAAAAATGGAGCAGATTGCTCCATTTTTGTTTTTTAGTTGACATATATTCTTCGAAATGTTAAAATTATTCGAGTAAAAAACAATCGGAGGACTTATGAAATCTAAATTTTTTAACTCGTTTAAAGACTATATTTTAATTACACTCGGAACTGTATTATTAACGTTGGGCGTATATTTTTTCAAAATTCCCAACGGATTCGCAACAGGCGGCGTAAGCGGCATCGGAACTCTTCTGGCAAAGGTCACGCCTCACGTTTCCGCCGCAACCTGGATCATGGCGATCAACGTTATTTTGCTGATTCTGGGCTTTGTGATTTTGGGTAAACAATGCAGTTTGCGTACACTTTACTGCAGTATGCTCTTTTCGGGGCTGACAATGGTTTTTGAAAGGCTGTTACCGCTTGTATCCCCTCTCACCGAGCAACCGCTTCTTGAACTTATATACGCTATGGCTCTGACCTCGGCGGGCTCGGCTGTAATATTCAACTGTTCGGCGTCCTCGGGAGGCACCGACATAATAGCTCTTATTCTGAAAAAATATTCCTCTCTCGACGTCGGGAAGTCTCTGCTTGTAACCGATTTTCTCATTGCCTCCTGCTCCTTCTTTCTGTTCGGCGTTGAAGTCGGTCTCTTTTCGTTGCTCGGTCCCTTCACAAAGGCGTTTTTGGTGGATTCCATAATAGACAACATCAACAGCTTCAAATACTTTGTGGTAATAACCGAACAGGGTGAAAAAATAAGCGATTTTATTATGACAAAGCTTCACCACGGAGCAACCGTCACAGAAGCGGTGGGAACGTACACGCAACACAAAAAGATTATGATACATACCGTATGCAAACGCCTTGAGGCAATTCGCCTGCGAAAGGAAATAAAGGAAATCGACCCACACGCGTTTATCGTCATCACCACCACAAGCGAGATAATCGGACGCGGGTTCAGAAGTGTGTAATATAAAAAACAAAACGATAAAAAGGGCTGAATCATTCAGCCCTGTATTTTATTTTTGGTTCAACAGTTCACTCTTCTTTTCAGCAAACTCTTCTTCGGTAATAATTCCATCGTCAAGGAGCTTTTTGTAGCCCGCAATGGCTTCTATCGTTTCCATTTCCTTGCTTTCGGGTTTGTGTTGAGGTGCTTGTACGTTCCCAAGCCTTGCTTTTATCTTGTCAAGATTAGTTACAACAAAAGCGACTGCACAGATAAGTGCACCTATTACGAAAGGAATCCACATATCGGTAGATTGAGTTATATTCCCCATCTTCCGCAGTTGTTCGGGAGTAAGCAATCCGTCGCCGTAATCGAGAAGATATTTGTCAACCTCTTTTCCAACCATAGAGTTGGTAATCAATCCTACAACGCACGGAATTACCAATCCTATTCCCGCAACATACGTATATTTAGAAACACGCCCTTCAGATTTGCTCGACAATATCCCCCATAAAGCCATCCAACAAACCGCAAAAACAGAAATTCCCATAAGTACGGTAATACCAATAAGCAAATCCTCTGAAATCATCGCACTCGGAATTTTGTTGGAGTTAAGCCAATCTGCCCATTTTGTTTCTTCGGGTTTTCCAAATACAATACCAAGCAAATCAACCGTATTCAAGGATATGGAAAGCTCTGCCTGCGGAACCGAGAAATTGATAATATTGCAGAAAAGGGCGTATATGCCTGTTGCCAATACGGCTACGGGGGCAACAGCTTTGTTCAACACATCTTTAACATCTTTAGATTTTATATGCGATAGCGATATAATGGGGTCTTTATCGCTCACAATCCAGTAACTCAATACCAAAGGGCAAATCAGATCTGGCAATAAATTGATCTGCCAAATGGCGCTAATACCTCTGTTGTGTAATCCCAATAATATGATGGCTGTACAAAGCGTTATCAGAATTGCATAAATCTTAAAAAGCATAGACACGGTTTTGTCTGAATGTGTTTTCTTTCCAAAAAGCGAGGCAATAACCCAGACCAAACAAACTATGAATAAAACAATAAAATAAAGCTCACCAATAAAAAGAACGGAAGCTTGCAAGCTTTCCCACACAACATCCGGATTCATCAAAGCCATACCGGTTCCGCCAAAAACAATCGATGGAAGCAGTGCCGGAAAAAACCATATGTCTCTCCAGACACTCGGTCTGTCCGGTTTTGACGTGCGACATATAATCAAAATCAATGATATATACATTATGATTATGGGAAGTTGCTCAACAAAGTAACGTGATAACCACGCCTTACCCCACTCTGTAATATTCGTCGCCACCTCAATTCGGGAGGGTTTAAGATAAGCAAGGTAATCATAAGCATATTCAAACAATATACTGTAAAATATTTTTAATATAACTCCATACATCAATATTTTTTTATTTCTTGTAGACCATA
>JAFTLM010000277.1 GCA_017455945.1 Clostridia bacterium
CCATAAACAGTTTAGCTAAATTATTATTTGTAGAACACTTTAAATAAAAAAGATATCAAAATTATTAATAACGAAAGGATAAATAGAAATGACGGAAATGGTAAAAGTTTTATATCCTGAAGGAGGATTTTAATATGTTAAAAAGAAAGGCTCTCAGCGTAGACCTCTGCGTTATTGGCGGCGGAATGGCGGGAATTACCGCCGCAATAGCTGCCGCAAGAGAAGGCGCCAAGGTTGCCCTGGTTCACGAACGCCCCGTACTTGGCGGAAACGCATCCTCGGAAATAAGAATGTGGATCTGCGGAGCCCGGGGAGAAAACAACAGAGAAACGGGTATTCTTGAGGAGATACTTCTTGAAAACCTCTACCGCAACCCCACAAAGAACTATTATGTTTGGGATACTCTCCTTTACGACTTTGTAAAACGCGAAAAAAATATAGAGCTTCTCTTAAACACCACCTGCATGGACGCAAAATGCGAAAAGGGCGATTACGAGGACGGCAGAGATACCAAAATAACCTCGATATCGGCTTATCAGCTTACCACACAGAGCTTTGTGGATATCACCGCAAAATATTTTGCCGACTGCTCGGGTGACAGTATTCTCGCCCCCCTTACGGGTGCCGAATTCAGAATAGGACGCGAAGCGGCGTCCGAATTCGGAGAGGACACCGACAGAGAAAAGTCCGACGGTATGGTTATGGGAATGAGCTGCCTTATCCAGGGCAGACAGACCGACAGAAAGGTGGACTTCATCGCCCCCGATTTTGCCACCAAGCTTACCGAAGAGGACGTGAAAAACCGCCCCATGAACCAATATAAGACAGTAGAAAATTTCTGGTATCTGGAGCTTGGCGGAAACCGCGACACCATAGGCGATACCGAGGAGCTTCGCGACGAGCTTGTTCCTCTTGCCCTCGGTGCTTGGGATTATATCAAGAACTCGGGCAAGTGCGACGCCGACAACTGGGAGCTTGAATTTCTCGGTTTCCTTCCCGGAAAACGCGAATCAAGACGAATGATGGGTGAGTATATCATTACCCAGCCCGACGTAACGAGCGGCAAGATATTTGAAGACACCGTGGCTTACGGCGGCTGGCCTCTTGACGACCATTTCCCCGCCGGTTACTACCACAAGGGCAGACCCAATACGGACTTCAAAACTCCGTCACCTTACACCCTGCCTTACCGCGCCCTCTACTCAAAGAACGTGGAAAATCTCTTCTTTGCGGGCAGAAATATCAGTATGACCCATACCGCTATGAGCAGTATCCGAGTTATGGCAACCTGCGCGCTTTTAGGTCAGGCTGTGGGAACCGCGGCAGCAGTAGCAACCAAATACGGCGTTACACCTCACGGCGTCTACAAGAAGCATCTTTCGGAGCTTCAGCAGAGGCTTATGAACGCTGACTGCTTCCTGCCCCACTTCAAGCGTGAAATTTCCGAGCTTTGCAAGAGCACCGAAATAAAGGGCGGTTGCGAGTGCCTCAAGAACGGTGAAGACAGAGCAAATATCATCTACAACACCACCGACAAGGGTGTTGCTGTCAAGAACAAAAAGGCTCTTGAATACAAGCTTGGCAAGGAAGAAAAAATAAACAGTCTCCATATTGTCTTTGACAGCGACCTTGACCGCAAGACAATTCCCGGAGACCGCATTGAAAAATACCACTCCATGCGTTGCAACGTACTGCTTGACAGCCCTGTCATGCACCTTCCCACCACGCTCTGCCGAAACTTCAAAATAGAGCTTGAAAAGGCAGGATACATTAAAACGATAACGGTAAACGACAATCTCAAGAGATGCCGCCACATACCCCTTGGCGAAAGCTATGACACCATAAGGCTCATTCCACTTTCAAACTGGGGAGAAAGTGAGGAAACGAAGGTAGTGTCCTTCGACTTTAATTAAAATGTTCAAAACACTTTTTAAACTTTTTTTGGTCTATATGAAAATAGGACTTTTCACCTTCGGCGGCGGATATGCTATGATATCGCTCATCGAAGATGAAATAGTCACCAAGCGAGGCTGGATAACCAAAGAGGAGCTTGCCGACATAGTCGTCATAGCCGAATCCACCCCCGGACCCATCGCCATCAACTGCTCCACCTACGTGGGCTACAAGATAGGCGGCGTAATCGGTTCTGCCGTGGCTACCATAGCCGTGGTAATTCCCTCTTTTGTGATAATATACGTTATCTCCCTGTTCATAGACGCCTTTCTTGCCATAAAATACGTAGGATACGCCTTTATGGGCATCAACTGTGCGGTAGGACTTATTATCGTAAGAACGGGTATCAAGATGCTCGGAAGCTTCAAAAAGACCCCTCTTTCGGTGTCCTGCTTCCTCTTTGCGGTAGTAGGACTGTTGGCTGTCAACTTCTTTGACATAAGCTTTATCTCCCCCATATACTTCGTGCTTGCGGGCTTGATAGTCGGCATAGTTGCCTGCTTTATTCCCAAGCTTGAACGCAAGGAAGGAGGAGAGAAAAAATGATGTTACTCGAACTCTTTCTCACAAGCTTCAAAATAGGAATGTTCACCATCGGCGGCGGTGCCGCCATAATTCCAATTATCCAACAAGAGGTGGTCTCCAAGGGCTGGCTTGACGAGGGAATGGTAACCACATACGTGGGCATATCCGAATCCACCCCCGGCCCCATCGCCATCAATATGTCAACCTTCGTGGGCTCTTCACAGGGCGGTTTTCTCGGAGCCTTCTGCTCCACTCTGGGTATGGTGCTTCCCTCCTTCATAATCATTCTTATCATCGCAAAATTCTTCTCCAGGTTCGCCCAGAACGAAAAGGTAAAGACTATCCTCGTGTCTATCCGCCCCTTCGTTGTGGGAATGATACTCTCGGCAGGTATCTTTATGATGCTCTCGGCAATGGGCGTAAACTCGGTTTCATCTATCAAAGATATTGACCTGACAAGCATAAACGGTGTATTGGGTGCAATACTTACAGCACTGATGGCTGTGGTTATGTTCATCTACAAGAAGATTTTCAAAAAACCGATACCCGTAATCCCCTTTATCGCAACGGCGGCGGTAATAGGAATTATAGTAAATCTAATAATTGAAATAATTTAAAAAGGAGAACTGAAAATGAAAAAATATCTTCTGCCCGAAAAGGGTAACTTTTACAAAGCAAACCTTCACTGCCACACCTCGGTTTCCGACGGCTCTCTTACCCCCGAGGAGGTCAAGGAAGAATACAAGTCTCACGGCTATTCTATAGTTGCCTATACCGATCACGATATTATGATAGACCACGACGACCTTCGTGATGAAAACTTCCTGCCGCTCTTGGGCTACGAAATGGAAACCACAGAGCTGCTTCCCTACGGCAACGAACCATTTCCTATCAAACGCTCCTGCCACATCTGTCTCATCGCACGTGACAGAGAGAACGCCAAGCAGGTCTGCTGGCATCGCTCAAAGTACTTGCTTGGAC
>JAFTLM010000021.1 GCA_017455945.1 Clostridia bacterium
ATCCTCACCGCTTCCGCCCTCAAAGACCTCGCCGTTCATAGTACCGACGAAATTTATATTGACGTAATCGCCGCGCTCGGTAACTCTGTCGGTCACTTTTTCCTCATACGCCTCATATGTAGTCAACTCATCAATGACAGCCAATATCTCTTGGTCTATCTCTTCTTCGGTAACCACAATCTCAGGAAGGCTTATTTCAAGCCCCTTATACTGTCCAAGCGTAATGTATTTGCTAAGGTCTTCCGCCATATAGTCCATTGACGTGTAGATTTTATCCTCTTCGTCAACTTTATCGGTTTCCTCTGCATTTTCATTAGTTTCATCTGCAATCGTATCGGTAACTTCGGGAGCCGCGGTTTCTCTTTTCGAATCGTCACCGTTGCAGGCAACAAGGCAAACACAGCTTGTCACAGCAACAGCCAAGACTATTATCTTCAACAAAAACTTATTCATTTTTTCTCCTTTCATTCTACAAAAATGACTCAACCACCTACTAAAGTCAGATAGTTGAGTCTCTTTTTGTAAGTCGCAATTTACGCTTCCTTCTTAACATTAATAACTTCTTTGCCATTGTAGGAACCGCAAGCCTTGCATACACGGTGAGCAAGAACATACTCTCCGCACTTGCACTTTACCATTCCGGGCAAATCAAGCTTCCAGTTAGTGGAACGTCTCTTGTCTCTGCGAGCTTTAGATACTTTTTTCTTCGGTACTGCCATTTAGATACACCTCCTTGAAGCATTTAAACAACTTATCGTTACAATTATATAACAAAATCTTCTAATTGTCAAGTAGTTTTTTTAGAACAGCCAATCTTGGGTCAATTTCTTTTGTCACACAGCCGCAATCGCCCTCTTTTTTACGCTTTCCGCACTTGGGGCAAAGACCGGGACAATCCTCATCGCACAATATTTTCTTCGGAAAGCCCAAAACTACCGTTTCGGCAACCTCCCCGTCAACGTCAAGCTCACCGTTTTCGCTAAGCACGGCGTACTCGTCAACGTTTTCATCAAGCTGTTCGTCACTAAGTGAACCATTTGTAACGACGGTTCGCTCAAAGTCCTCTTCATAGACTCCGCAAACCTCATCCAGACAACGCGCACACTCGGCAACGTACGGAACCGACAGCTTAAGCACAAGTCGCATATAACCTGCTCTGTCCGTAATCTCACCAACAACGTGTGCATTCTCATCAAACCTGACACCTTCTGCCTCCACCGGAAGCATATAATCAAGCTTGATACTGTTGACCTCTCCGCGAAGAAGCGGCTTTACGTCGATAGTCATAAACGCACCTCCCATTCACTTTTTCAAGGCAACGACATATATTATACCTTATTTCGAATGAAAAGTCAATAGTTTTTCAGAAATTTACGCCACATTTAAATATTATTTTTCAAATCCGTGAACAAAGCCGTTAACGTCCGCCGAGCATATATCGCCGCCCACAACCTTATTTCGGTAAACAAGGACATTGGCAAGCACTCTGCCCTCATAGCCCTCGTAATTTTTCACCTCAAAGGTATAGCGGGTAATCTTTTTGTTTTTATATTTGAGAAGGTTTAGTCCCTGCTCCTTCTGTATCTCGTTGTATGCGGAAAAAATCTTATCAAATTCGGACGGAATAGTCACCTGTTTAATTTCAACAGGCGTAGCGTCCACCGTCCAGCCGAACTGTGCGAGAAAATTTTCGGCATCATCTTCGTTTTTTACTTTCTCATAGTTATAGCTTGCGGTCTCTTCACTGCCCTCAGCGTGTGTCGGCACAAGTGTTATAAGTGTAATAAGAACTACCAGAGACACCGCAATAACTCCAAAAAAACGCAACGTACTTGCTCGCAAAGAATAAACAAACATAAAAACCTC
The DNA here is from genome assembly GCA_017455945.1 of Clostridia bacterium. GTDB lineage: Bacteria > Bacillota > Clostridia > Oscillospirales > CAG-272 > RGIG8775. The sequence continues at coordinate 1,867 of JAFTLM010000021.1, forward strand.
CCGATACTTATAATGAAACTTGAGTCAAAGCTCTTCGCTTCATTATATTAATTCGGGAGGAATTATATGACAGCTTTTCGTTACGCGTCAAAAATAAACCGTTTTTTATGCATTTTAACGGCGTGAACCAGCCCCACTGTAATGTAAGTAGCCAACACCGACGAACCGCCCGCACTGACAAACGGAAGCGTAATTCCTATAACAGGACTGACCGCAAGGCACATTCCCACGCTTACCGTCGTTTGCAAAACCAGCATAGCCGCAACGCCCGCACACATAAGTGAGCCGTAATCGCGCCTTGCTTATTTTGAGATAAAAAATATTCTTATCACGCACATGGCTATAAGAAAAATAATTCCAAATCCGCCTATAAATCCGAATTTTTCGCAAACCGTGGCGAATGCGAAATCAGAAGATGCAACCGGGAGCGACATATAGTAATATCCGCCGTCAATACCGCAGCCTCCAAGCCCTCCGTTTATGATAGCCTGTCTGCCGACTATTGCCTGACGTCCCTTATCCGCCGGGTCTATATCGGGGTTAAAGCCCACTAAGATTCTTTTTTGCTGGTAATGCTCAAGCAGTTCCCAGGCATACGGAAAGACAAGCAGAACTATCACCGCCGCCGCGACGAAATACCAGATGCTCAATCCCGCACAGAAGAGCATCACCGCCGTTATACCAACGTAGACGAGGGCAACGCCCAGGTCTCCGGTTACAAGAACTATTCCTATAAAAAGACCTGCGTGAAGCCCCAGCCGCAAAAGCGTTTTGGGAGAGTTTATCGTATCTCTGACCTCAGAGAGGTGTTTGGCGAAGGTGAGTATGTAGGTTGCTTTTACAAACTCAGAGGGCTGAATTGTTACAATTTTAAGGTCAAGCCAGCTTTTGTTGGTTCCCACACTCATTCCCGCACTTCCCAGAAGCACGGTACTTGCCAAAAATATAGCCGAGCCGATAAAAAGGATAACGTGGTACTTCTCAACGACAAACTCATAATCCAAGGACGCCACGATAACCATGCAGAAAATGCCGAGAACAGTCATGGCAAGCTGCATAATGAAAGCGCGAATACCGAAAACATCTTTTCCGCCCCAAAGCATAAGCAAGCTTATCAGCGAAAGCCCTCCCGTACAGAACAAAAGAAAGGGGTCAAAGCTACGAAGCCGATTTGCCAAAGTAAGCTTGGCAGTTTTCATAACTCTCCCCCTCTCAATTTATTTACATCATCAATACTGTCTGCCCCAGACTACCATATGCTTGGCAGGTCTGCCGCAGCAAACACATTTATCGGAAAGCTGTTCCTCCTTGAAAGGAATACAACGCGACTTAACACCGCCCGTTTCGTCTTTTATCTTATCCTCGCACTCTACGTCGCCGCACCACATTGCCTTGATAAATCCGGGCTTGTTTGCCGCAACGTCAAGGAACTCTTCATAGCTTGTGGCAACGCTTGTCTTTTCCTCAAGATTCTTTTTTGCCCTGGAAACCAGTTCGTTATGAACCATAGCAAGCATATCTTTTACATAATTCTCGATAGTGTCAAGAGCAACGAAATTCTTCTCTCTGGAAACGCGGCTTACAAGCACGCAGTTGCCCGACTCGAGGTCGCGAGGACCAATCTCAAGTCTTACGGGAACACCCTTCATCTCGTACTGGCTGTACTTCCAACCCGCACTCTGGTCACTGTCGTCAAGCTTTACTCTGAGACCTGCCGCCTCAAGTCTTGCCTTTATCTCGTTAGCCTTTTCAAGCACGCCTTCCTTGTGCTGGGCAACGGGAATTATAACCACCTGAATAGGTGCCACAACGGGAGGAAGGATAAGTCCGTTATCGTCGCCGTGTGCCATAATGATAGCGCCTATCATTCTTGTGGAAACGCCCCAAGAGGTCTGATGAGGATACTTGATTGTATTCTCTCTGCTTGTAAACGTAATGTCGAACGCCTTCGCAAATCCGTCACCGAAGTAGTGAGAGGTTCCGCCCTGGAGCGCCACGCCGTTATGCATCATAGGCTCGATGGTATAGGTAACCTCCGCTCCCGCAAACTTTTCCTTTTCGGTCTTTTGACCGGTAACTGCGGGAATAGCCAGGCAGTTAAGATAGAATTCCTCGTACA
>JAFTLM010000278.1 GCA_017455945.1 Clostridia bacterium
CGGCAAAGTGAATAACGCTGTCTATTTTATTTTCCTCAAAAATCTTATCGATAGCGTCATAATCAAGAAGATCAGCCTCGTAAAACTTAAAATCTTTACCGGTTATTTTTTTGATTCTGTCAAGAACTACCGGTTTACTGTTGCAAAAATTATCAAGAACAACTACATCATTGTTTTCGTTGAGCAACTCAACAATAGTATGAGAACCGATAAATCCGGCTCCGCCCGTAACCAAAATTGCCATTTTATGTACCTCGTTTAAAAATTATTTCCAAAGCCCATTTGGATATTCTCCGGCATCAATAAGCGATTTAATACCCGCAACGACCTTTTCTTTATCTTCACTATACGTCACGCCGTACCACTTTGCGTTGGTGGAATAAGCCTTTACGCAACTTTTTCCGGCCTTCATAGCTTCTCCGACAGACATAGGAAGATAGCATTCGCACTTCATAGGATTCTCCGGAATTTTTTCTATAAACTCCTCAAAGCTCTTTTCAAGCAGAGGAATGATACCCGGAGTAAAGCCCCAGAAATTCATCGAAACTATTGTCTCATAAGGAAGCGGGTATTTATTATCTTCCTCGATATACGCTGCCTGCGGACCATCAGGCATTATCTTCGTAGTTTCAACAATATCCTCAAGCATTCCGTTGGATATCTTACAAACTCCACGGGAAACCGTTCCGTTTTCGGTAAGCGTATTACCAAGCACATAGCCTACCATTGCAGAGTTGACAACACCGTTTTCGTCCTTCGCAGATTTAAGATGCTTGCCAATTATCTCAAACGCTTCTCTTCCATAAAAATCATCGGAGTTAAGCACTGCAAAATTATCGGTTATTTTATCCTTTGCACACAAAAGTGCGTGGGTAGTTCCCCAAGGCTTTACACGCCCTTCAGGAATTGCTCCGTCGGGAAGATATTTATCCACGGACTGGAACGCATACTCAACCTTTATTTTCGAAGAAATTCTCGCACCGATGGTTTCCTTGAAATCATCAAGCATCTCCTCTTTTATTATGAAAACAACCTTATCAAATCCTGCCTTCAATGCATCGTACACAGAAAAATCAATTATAAATTCTCCGTTTTCGGTTATGGGATCGATCTGTTTAAGTCCTCCGTATCTGGACCCCATACCGGCTGCCAAAACAACAAGTGTCATACTAACCTCCAAATTTATATTTATAAGACAATTATAACTCTTTTTCCTCAATAAATCAATAGAATTTTTAGTAAATTCCTTTAAATTTTAATTTTTTAGCAAAAATATTCGACATAAGCTTGACAACGGATTAACAATGTGGTAAAATAGTGTATCATATGAGACACTATTGGAGGTATTTTGAAAGAGGAAATAATAAAGAAATTGAAAAAGCACATACTTTTCAAAGAGATGGACTCGGACTCTCTGTCTGAATTTGTTTCAAACAACGGTATTCTTAATCAAACCTTTAAGGCCGGAGAAGAAATATATTCTCCGAAACACAAGGAAAAACGTCTCGGATTTATACTGTCAGGCGAAGCAAATGTATACTCTTCCGATGAAAACCGTTCCGTGTTGCTCCGTAAGCTTGAAGAAGGCGATACTTTTGGAGTTGCAAATCTCTTTGACGAAGATACCGAATTTGTAAGTTTGATCGTTGCAAAACGCAACTCGCAAGTTCTATTCTTCACCGCATCGGCAGTTGAAAAGCTGCTTAACGAAAACACCGCGTTCAGAATGGGATATATAAAATTCCTATCGCAACGAATATGTTTTCTCAACAAAAAAATATCCTGCTTTACCGCGGGAAGCCCTGAAAGACGTTTAGCGGTTTTTCTGTACACACAGTGCAAAAACGGAAAGAACACATTCACCGTAAACGCAAACGCACTTTCGGAAATGCTTAACGTAGGACGTGCGTCTTTGTACAGAGCTTTTGAGAAACTTATTTCCGACGGTCTTATCCAAAAAGACGGAAAAAGTATCACTGTACTTGATATGTCCGGAATCGAAACCAACTATATTGATTAACGAAAGGATTACA
>JAFTLM010000279.1 GCA_017455945.1 Clostridia bacterium
AGGGCTATTTTGGTTGCGGCGTTTGTGTCGGCTTTAAACACGTCGTAAAGGGCGGTAACTGCAAGCGACGTGTTGAGGTCGTTTGCAAGTGCCTCGTCAAATTTTGCTCTGCACTCGTCAAATTTTGCACCGTCAATCTCGCCGTCGCTCTCTTTGAGAAGTGCCGCCACACGCGTCACCAGCTTTTTGTACGCGGTAGCCGCGTTGTCAAGGTTCTCCCAGGAGAACACCAGATTTTTGCGGTAGTGTGACTGGAGGCAGAAGAAGCGGTACGCCATGGGGTCGTAGCCCTTTTCTTCAAGCAGGGAAACGGTAAGGAACTCGCCCTTGGACTTGCTCATTTTTCCGCTGTTGGTGTTAAGGTGGTGAACGTGGAACCAGTAGTTGCACCACTTGTGACCGATGAACGCCTCGCTCTGGGCAATCTCGTTGGTGTGGTGGGGGAAGGCGTTGTCGATACCGCCACAGTGAATGTCAAGATACTCGCCGCAGTGCTTGAGGGATATTCCCGAGCACTCGATGTGCCAGCCTGGGTAGCCCACGCCCCAGGGGCTGTCCCATTTAAGCTCCTGGTCGTCGAACTTGGACTTGGTGAACCAAAGCACGAAGTCCGCCTTGTTCCTCTTGTTTCCGTCCTCCTCAACGCCCTCGCGGACGCCTACCTCAAGGTCTTCCTCCTCAAAGTTGTTGAAAACGTAGTACTCTTTAAGCTTTGCAGTGTCAAAATAGATGTTTCCGCCCGCCTCGTAGGCGTAGCCCTTCTCGATAAGCCCCTCTACAAGCTTGATAAATTCGGGAATGCAGCCGGTCGCGGGCTCAACCACGTCGGGCGTCTTGATGTTGAGCTTCTTGCAGTCGGCAAAGAAGGCGTCCGTATAATACTGCGCGATCTCCATCACGGTCTTTTTCTCGCGCTTCGCGCCCTTGAGCATCTTATCCTCACCCGTGTCGCCGTCGCTGGACAGATGCCCAACGTCGGTGATATTCATCACGCGCTTCACCTCATAGCCGCTATAACGCAGATAGCGGTCAAGGATATCCTCCATGATATAGGTGCGCAGGTTGCCGATGTGCGCGAAGTGGTACACGGTAGGTCCGCAGGTGTACATCTTTATCTTGCCCGCCTCGTTGGGGATGAGTTCTTCTTTTGTTCTTGTTGCCGAATTGTAAATTTGCATGATTATATTTCCTTTCTTAGGGAGGCGGGGAACGGGTCGCTTTTTGAAAAAAGCTCCGCAAAAACTTTTCTTAAAAATTTTTTTGTTGATTGCCTCTTACCTTTGTTTGCGTGTAAAATTATTGTTTAAATTATTATCCCTTTATTTCTTTCTCAAGCATCGCAATCCTGTGCTCTAACTTGCAAAGCTCCTGGGAAACGGGGTCGGGAATGTGTATCTGGTCCATGTTGTCGGTCTTTACACCCTTGCGGCGAACCACACGGGCGGGGATTCCCACAGCCGTGCTGTCGGGCGGAATTTCTTCAAGCACTACGGCGTTTGAGGCTATCTTTGAGTTGTCGCCAATCTTGAAGGGACCGAGCACCTTTGCTCCCGAGCCCACCATTACGTTGTTTCCAAGCGTCGGGTGACGCTTGCCCACGTCCTTACCCGTACCTCCAAGAGTTACTCCCTGGTAAAGGGTGCAGTTGTCGCCGATTTCGGCGGTCTCGCCGATAACGACTCCCGTGCCGTGGTCTATAAACAGCCCTTTTCCGATGGTCGCACCGGGGTGAATTTCAATGCCCGTGAAAAATTTTGCCAGTTGGCTGACGAGCCTTGCCGAAAAGTAATGCTTTCCTATATACAGCTTGTGCGAAACTCTGTAGGCGAAAATGGCGTGAACTCCCGAGTAGAGCAAAAGAATTTCCACGCCGTTCTTTGCGGCGGGGTCGCGTTGCTTTACAGCCTCCACGTCGTTCTTTATCTCTTCCTTTATCGCCTTGACGGTCTTTGCCAGTACCACAGCCGCATTTTCCGCAAGCTTTGCACCTTTTTTGCCAAGCTTAACGGCATTCTGAGCAGCCTTTTTTACTAAATCCATCGCTTTGTCTTTAAATTCAACTTCAAAATCAAAATCCATAAACTACCTCCCAAAAGAGAAATAAAATAAACGCCTCCGTGCACAAACACAGAGGCGTCTTAACGCGGTCCCACTCTGATTCAAGGGCAAAAGCCCTCCTCATATCGCCGTAACGAGGCACACGTCGGGGCTACGCACTAAAAAGCTTCACCGCCGAGTCTCACGGACGCACACAGCGGCGGCGTATACGGCTCTCTCACCAAGCAAGCCGCTCTCTTGATATGCCTTTTCCGCTTTCTTTCCGATCACAGACGTAATATATTTTATGTGTCTTTCAACATATTATACACCATTTTTCGCCGTTTGTAAAGGGGATTTTCAAATTTTTTGCTTTACCCTGCAAACTAAGGGGCATAATTTCGCAAAAACTATTGACAAAAGCGGGCTGTTGTGATAAAATCAATGTGTAAATCGAATATCTATTGACAAAGATTGATAGAGGTGCGTTTGGCAATCAGTAACTCCCGTTTGTGGCGGCACGGCTTGGGGGCGAAAGGTGCGGACGCCGAGGTTTCGGGGCTTGTGCACCCCCCGATTCCGGTTGCGTTTAATAAGATGGGCGTGACTGTCGTCGTTTGGCGGAGTGCTATCCTGTCTTGATTTTTCGCTTTTTTTGGCGTACATAGGCAGAGTGACCCGTCGGCGGTCACTTTTTCTTTGTCGGAAAGGAAACATAATGAAGAAAAAAACTGTATTTACCGGTGCGGCTACCGCCCTCATCACGCCTTTTGACGCTAACGGCGTAAATTACGAAAAGCTCGGAACTCTTATCGACTGGCAGATAGACAGCGGAATTGACGCTCTCGTTGTCTGCGGAACTACGGGCGAGGCTTCCACTATGACCGACGACGAGCACAGAATGGTCATCGACTACTCTGTAAAGCGCGCGGCGGGCAGAGTTCCTGTTATTGCGGGCGCGGGAAGTAACGATACCGCTTACGCTCTTGACCTTGTAAGATGTGCAGAGCAGTCGGGTGCCGACGCCATGCTTGTGGTTACTCCTTACTACAACAAGTGCACACAAAAGGGTCTTATCCAGATGTTTACACAGATTGCCGACGCCAGCAGTAAGCCTATTATTCTCTACAACGTGCCCTCAAGAACAGGCGTAAGCTTCAACCCCGATACGTACGCAATTCTTGCCGAGCACGAGAATATCGTGGGCATCAAGGAAGCGGGCGGAAATATCTCCCACGTGGTTGAGACTATGGCGAGAGTGGGCGACAAGATTGACCTTTACTCGGGTAACGACGACCAGATAGTTCCCATTCTTTCTATGGGCGGAAAGGGCGTTATTTCGGTGCTTTCCAACCTGCTTCCCGGCGAGACCTCGGAGATGTGCAAGGCGTTCTTCCGCGGCGACGTCAAGAAGGCGGCAGAGATGCAGTGCCACTATTTTGACCTTATTAACGCACTCTTCTCGGAAGTCAACCCCATTCCCGTAAAGGCGGCTATGCACGCTATGGGCTTCTGCGAGGACTACCTCAGACTTCCTCTTACACAGATGGAGGACGGACACAGAAAGGTGCTTCTTGACCTTATGCGCAAGGAAGGACTTATAAAATGAGAGTTGTAATCAACGGCTCGCAGGGAGTTATGGGGCAGAACCTTCTTGCACTCTGCGAAAAAGGAATGAGAGGGGCGGAGATTGCCGCTCTTGTAGACCGCGTGAGCGGTGAGGGCGTCTTTGCCGATATATTTGATTTTGAGGGAGAAGCCGACGTTGTAATCGACTTTTCTCACCATACCTGTGCCCCTGCTTTGGCGAAATACGCCGCCGAGAAGGGAATTGCCCTTGTGATGGCAACCACGGGACACGACGACGGCGAGCTTGCCGCTATTTACGAGGCGGCAAAGAAGGTACCTGTGTTTATGTCTGCAAATATGTCGCTTGGAGTTGCGCTCCTTGCCGAGCTTGCGGCAAAGACGGCGGCAATTTTTCCCGACGCGGATATTGAGATAATTGAAAAACACCACAACAGAAAGCTTGACGCGCCCAGCGGAACGGCACTTATGATTGCCCGCTCGATTGAGAACGCACGCGGCGAAACAAAGTTTGTCTATGGCAGACAGGGTCAGCAGAAGCGTGAAGCGGGCGAGGTGGGAATCCACGCGGTGCGCGCGGGCAACATCGTGGGTGAGCACGAGGTTATAGTGGCGACCGATACGCAGGTAATAACTCTTAAGCACGAGGCACAGAGCAGAGCGCTGTTTGCCGAGGGAGCTCTCGCCGCTGCGGAATTTATTTGCGGTAAGAAACCCGGACTCTATACTATGAAGGATATCGCAGGAGCGTAAGAGAACGCGGAGAATGGGGAAACGTGCGACTTTTTGAAAAAAGTCGCCCAAAAACTTTCCTGATAGGAAATTTAATTGGTGTTTATTAAGTGCCACGGGTCACAAATAAAAGGACTTAATCATAAAAACTTTCAATCAGAAGAGCTTTTGCGGAGCGTATGGATTTGAAAAAGCGACCGTTCTCTAAGAAAGGAAAAGAACTATGCTACACGATAATTTGTCCATAAACAAAGAAGGGCACTTGTGTTTTGCGGGACTTGACACCGTGCTTCTGGCAAAGAAGTACGGCACGCCTTTGTTCCTCATTGACGAGGACAGAGTCAGAAAGAATGCAAGAACCTACATAAACGCTATGCGTAAGTATTTCGGCGGCGATTCGGGACCTCTGCTTGCCAGCAAGGCGCTTTGTTTCTCCGAAATGTATCGTATTGCGGCTTCGGAGGGTATGAGAACCGATATAGTTTCACCCGGCGAGCTTTATATAGCCCACAAATCAGGCTTCCCTATGGGCAGAGCCTTTTTCCACGGCAATAACAAGACCGACGAGGATATAGCCTACGCCATCGAGTGCGGAATAGGCTATTTTGTCGCCGACAACCGCGAGGAGCTTGAGGAGATAAACCGAGTGGCGGCGAAAAAGGGAATTAAGCAGAAGATTATTCTTCGCCTCAGCCCCGGAATTGACCCCCATACTCACGCAAAAATTTCCACCGGTAAGGTTGACTCCAAGTTCGGCAGTGCCATAGAGACGGGTCAGGCTGACGAGATGGTGCAGCTTTCGCTTTCGCTTGAAAACATCGCCCTTGACGGATTCCATTGCCACATCGGCTCACAGATATTCGAGTGCGAGCCATTCTGCGATGCGGCTGACATTATGCTTTCTTATGTCGCTCACGTCAAGGAGAGCTTTGGCTTTGAGGCTAAAACGCTCAACCTCGGCGGCGGCTTCGGCGTAAGATACGTGGAGGAGGACCCCTACATCGACTATGCCGAAAACATCAAAAAGATTGCCTCCCACGTGAACGCAAAATGCGAGGCGTTGAAGATAAACAAGCCCACGGTGCTTATGGAGCCGGGCAGAAGCATTGTTGCCGACGCGGGTATGACGCTCTACACGGTGGGAACGGTCAAGACCATAACCGGTTACAAGACCTACGTTTCGATTGACGGCGGAATGACCGACAACCCCCGATACGCGCTCTACCAGTCAAAATACACCTTTGAGATTGCCAACAAGGCAAGTGAGGAAAAGGTGCTTGACTGCACCGTTGCGGGCAGATGCTGTGAAAGCGGCGACCTGCTTGGTGAGGACGTTAAGCTCCAGAATGCCGAGCGAGGAGATATTCTTGCCACCCTGGTGACGGGAGCGTATAACTATTCGATGTCGTCAAATTACAATAAAATACCCCGTCCGCCCGTGGTAATGATAAGCGGCGGCGTGGACAGAGTTGCCGTAAGACGCGAGACTTACGCCGATTTGGCAAGGCTGGACGTGTGACAAACAAAAGGGCTGATTCGTTAAAATCAGCCCTTCTGTTTTATGTATTTTACTTATCGAATCTGCTCAGGTATTCGGGTACGTTTACAACCGTTCCGTTCTTGCGAGACTCTTCTGCCGCAAATACCGCAACGTGGTTCTTTGCCGAAACACGTGCCGAGCAATAGGAAACGCTGGTCTGACCGTCGCCGATAAGCTCAACGAGTGCCTTGATAAGTCGGCTGTCGCCGCCGCCGTGTCCGCCCAGGATAGACTCGTCCTGGACGATGTCGGAGCTCTTGACCGTTTCCTTTTTCTTGTCGCGGAAGGTGTACACGTCAATATCTCCGGTTCCCGCGTCGCCGATAAGCTCGCCCTCGGTTCCCATTATGGTTATCTTTCGTCCGCCCTTGTTGAAGGCGCTCATAGTAAAGGTTGCGGTTATGTCGTCATCAAACTCCATATTTACCGTCTGGTGGTCAACGACGTCGTTGTCAGAGTCGTATACGCAATATCCGTAAGGGGTCTCGCGAAGTGCCTTTTCAACCTCTTCATCGGTAGCCGAGAGGAAGGGGGGTGCCATTGTAGCCGCCGTTCTGAACCAGTTGTTCTTCTTGTCGTCGTAGTAGAGCGCAACTGCGTTGTAGGGGCAGGTGTCGGCGTGAGGACAGCCCTCGATACAGCGTTTGGGAGCTCCTTCGGGCTTGTTTGCCTTGGTGAAGTGTGAGAGATGTCCAAAGGACTGGACGTGCTTGAACTCCTTGTCAACAAGCCATTGGAGAATGTCGAAGTCGTGGCAGGATTTTGCAAGCAGCATAGGTGTGCTGTCGCCCTCAACGTGCCAGTTTCCGCGAACGTAGCTGTGGCTCTGGTGCACGTTGCCCACGCCCTCGGTGTGGTTTATGTTCATAACCTTTCCTATTTTTCCGTCGTCAATGAGCTTCTTGAGTGCGCGGAAGAAGAGGGCGTAGCGGAGAACGTGTCCGATAATAACGTAAACGCCCTTCTTTTCTGCCGCCTCGGCAATCTTCATACACTCCTCGGGCGTGGGAGCCATAGGCTTTTCAAGAAGCAGGTGATATCCCTTTTCAATAGCCATCATAGCAGGCTCAAAGTGCATTCTGTCCTGGGTTGTTATCATTACCGCGTCAGCCATCTTGGGGCGGTTGAGAAGCTCACGCCAGTCGTTTACCACGTTTTCTTCGGGGATATTGAATCTTTCCTTGAAGGCGTTGCGTCTCGCCTCAACGGGCTCTGCGATGCCGACGATTTCCATTTTGTCGGGGTTGCTGTATGCGTACTTTGAATAAGCGTTGCCTCTGTTTCCGCAACCGAGAATTATAAAGCTGACCTTTTTCATAACAGATACTTCCTTTTTTGATTGTTGACAAATCGCAAGATTTGTGTTATGATACCATTATACAGTGTCAAAAAACAAATGTAAATGCAATTTTGTGTAAATAACTTTTGATTTTGCGTAAAAAGATTTGTTTTTTAGTAAACGGGGAGGCAAAATGGGACTAACACATTTCAAGCTCTGTTATTTTGAGCCGCGTGTCAGAATAACCGCACTTTGCTCGGCACACGCGGGAATACGCCCTGTGGGCTACTCCTATGACGGCGAAAGCCACGACTTCTGGGAGAGCGTTTTCGTCCTCAGCGGACGGGCGGGAATAACCGCGGGCGAAACGGTGTACACCCTTAATGCGGGGCAGATGATATTTCACCCGCCGGGCGAGTTCCACAGGCTCTGGAATGACGGCGACGGCTTTTTAAGGATAGTTATAGTTTCCTTTGCCGCTGACAGATTTCCGATAAAAGAGCACAGAATCTGTTCTTTTGAAAACGACAGCAGGGTTCATTCCATATGCCACGACATAAGAAAGCAGTTTAAGACCGACGGGATTTTTCTCATAGAGCTTAAGAAAGAAAAATCGGCGGCGGAGGCACAGAAGGCAATAGGACGCCTTGAGGCGCTGTTTTTGGACATTCTCGAACAGCACACCGAGCAGATAGCCGAAAACATAAAAAAAGACAGACTTTCGGAGCTTTATTCTCAGGCAGTGTCGGTGATGAAACGCAATCTGGGGGTGAGGCTTACAGCCGCACAGATATCAAGCGAGTGCGGTATGAGCGTGTCGACCATGCAGAAGCTTTTTTACCGATATACGGGAATGGGAATGATGAAATATTACGAGGGCGTGAGAATGCAGCACGCCCAGACTTTGCTTGATAACGGCTATATGGTAAAGGAAGTGGCGTTTGCCCTGGGATACGAGGACCAGAGCTATTTCAGCACCGTTTACAAGCGTTATTTCGGCAGATCGCCCTCCAAAAAGCTAAGAAAAAATTGATTTAACTGTAAAAATTGAAATTACCTATTGAAAAAAGTTCAACAATGTGGTAAAATAATGAAGAATTTATTGATTGTTCAGGAGTAGAAATTTATGGAAACTAAAAGAAGTTCATTCTCGGGCAGGATAGGCTTCGTGCTTGCGGCGGCAGGCTCGGCGGTGGGTCTCGGAAACATTTGGCGTTTTCCCTATCTTGCGGCACAGTACGGCGGCGGTATTTTCCTTCTGGTATATATTTTGTTGTCGGTTACCTTCGGCTTTTCGCTTATGGTTGCCGAAATTGCCATAGGACGTAAAACACAGAAAAGCCCCATAGACGCGTTCAGGGCACTTGATAAGCGGTTTTCGTTCGTGGGCTGGCTTGCTACCATCGTTCCCATCATCATTTTGCCGTATTATTCGGTTATCGGAGGTTGGGTAACGAAGTATTTTGTCGGATTCATTACGGGAAGTGCCGGCGATATGGCTAATCCCAATTTTGGCGGAACTGACGTATCTTATTTCGGTGATTACATTTCTTCCACCGAAAGCTTTTTCGACCTGGCAGAGCCTATGCTGTGGTTCTTCCTTTTTATAGGACTTACGGCGGTTGTGGTGCTTCTCGGTGTCAACAAGGGCGTTGAAAAGGTCAGTAAGTTTATGATGCCCGCACTTGTGGTGCTTATAGTGTTTATCGTTATTTACGTTCTTTGCACTATGGACGGGGCACTTGACGGCGTTGTCTATTACATCAAGCCCGACTTTTCCAAGTTCTCGGTCAAAACCGTAGTTGCGGCAATGGGTCAGCTCTTCTACTCAATGTCGCTGGCAATGGGTATTATGATAACCTTCGGTTCTTATACCAAGAAAGACGTAAGCATTGAAAAGTCCACAAAGCAGATTGAGCTTTTCGACACAGGTATAGCGTTCCTTGCGGGTCTTATGATAATCCCTGCGGTTTATGCCTTCTCGAACGGTGACGAAGCGGCTCTGGCAAGCAAGGGCCCCGGTCTTATGTTTGAGGCTCTTCCCAGAGTGTTTGAATCTATGCCTCTCGGCTGGCTTATCGGAGCAATCTTCTTCATTATGGTGTTCTTTGCGGCACTTACATCGGCTAGATCGCTTATGGAGACGATAGTTGCCGTGTTTATGGACAAGCTGAAGTTAGGACGCAAGACCTCTTGTTTCCTTGTGCTTGGCATAAGCCTTGTGCTTGGTGCTTGCTCCTCTCTCGGATACAGTGCGTGGGGAATGGTTAAGATTTTGGGACTTCAGTTCCTTGACTTCTTTGATTTTATAAGCAATAGCTTTATTATGCCTATCGTAGCACTCTGTACCGCTATATTTGTCGGCTTCTTCCTCAAGCCCAAAACGCTGGTGGAGGAGGTTGAGCTTAACGGTAAATTTAAGTTCAGGGTTCTCTTTGAGACAGTAATCAAGTTCGTTGCCCCCGTGTGTCTGGTTATAATCCTCGTTTCCTCGGTGGCAGGAGCTTTGGGTATCAACCTTGGCTTCCTTAATTTCCTTATAGTTTAATTTGTGTTTTTAATAAAAAATTTTAAAGGAGCTGTCTGCGGACAGCTCCTTTTCCTTATATTTTCGCGTTTCTTGTGGTAACCACGTTTGCGCCCGTTCCGAGGACGTTTTCAACGACCACGTCGCCAAGCTTTGCGTCGGGCGACACTCTTGCTTTGTTTATCTCTTTCATACACTCGAACATAAGCTCCTTGGGGATAACTCTGTCGGTTTTTACGGGAACCACGCCGCCGCCGATTATCGCCGCGGTGGTAGTGACCGTTCTCATTGGGGCGGTACACTCGGTGCGTGCGTAATCTTCGCCTCGCTTACAGGTATGACCGCTTATGGAAATTATCTCTTTTCCCTCAAGCTCCACCGTAAGCTGACAGCCCTTGGGACACACTATACAGGTCAATTCTCTTTTCATAACATATCCCTCCTTATTCGATCGAGAAGGTCAGCTTGTTGCCCTCAAGGGAAGCAAGCATATCCTTTGTAATCTTGACCGTCTCCATTTCGCCGGGAGCCACCTTCTGCTTCTTTTTGCTGATTATTACGCGTTCTCCGTCCCTGACGGTTATCTTGATATCTCTGAACACGTCGGCAACACGGAAATAAACGGTCACGTCTTCCTTGCCCACTATTCGTTGAGGAACGGTGTAGCGGACTCTTCCGTCGGTTTCAAGCTCCACGGTGCAGGGAAGTGCCGCGGCGTTTTCGCCTTTTATGTATCTTGCCGCCGCCTTGCCCGCTATGTCGGATTCCTCCGAAACGTAGTCAACAAGGTCGTGAACGTGGAGCACGTTTCCGCAGGCGAACACGCCCTCGATGTCTGTCTGGCGGTTTTCGTCAACCACCGCGCCGCTTGTAATGCGGTCGATAGAGATTCCCGCGGCGCGAGTGAGCTCGTTTTCGGGAAGAAGACCGCAGGAGAGCAGAAGGGTATCGCACTCTATATACTGCTTGGTTTCGGGAATGGGTCTGCGTCTGTCGTCCACCTTGGCAATGGTAACGCCCTCAACACGCTCTTTGCCGTGAATTTCCACCACGGTGTGGCTGAGCATAAGCGGAATACCGAAGTCGTTGAGGCACTGCTCTATATTTCTGGCAAGTCCGCCCGAATAAGGCATAAGCTCGCAGACAGCCTTTACCTCTGCACCTTCAAGAGTCATTCTGCGCGCCATAATAAGCCCTATGTCGCCCGAACCCAGTATAACCACCTTTTTGCCCGGCATATAGCCGTCCATATTTACAAATTTCTGTGCGGTTCCCGCGGTGAAAATGCCCGCAGGGCGTGTACCCGCAATGTTAAGAGCTCCCTTGGGTCTTTCACGGCAGCCCATAGCGAGAATTATCGCCTTTGCCTTAATCTGAAACATACCGTCGGTGCTGTTCATAGCGGTAACCACTTTGTCCTCGGATATATCAAGAACCATGGTTTCGGTTTTGAAGGGAATATTTCTTTCCTTTACCTGAATCTCATAGCGGTACGCGTATTCCGGGCCTGTAAGCTCCTCCTTGAAGCGATGGAGACCGAAGCCGTTGTGAATACACTGGCGGAGTATTCCGCCCAGGCTCTTGTCTCTTTCGAGAATGAGGATATCTTTAATTCCCGCGTCGTATGCGGCAACGGCGGCACTCATACCCGCAGGTCCGCCGCCAACAATAACAAGGTCAACGCTTTTCATATCAGTTATCCCCCTTCGTCTTGCCGTAGTTTATCACAGATGCACCGCCGAACTTGGTTACGCTTTCAAAGGGCACGCCAAGCTCTCTTGCGATAAGCTCCACCACAGTGGGCGAACAGAATCCGCCCTGGCATCTGCCCATTCCGCTTCTGGTTCTGCGTTTTACGCCGTCTATGTCGGTCGCCCTCGGATTGACGGTGAGGGCTTCGACTATCTCGCCCTCGGTAATGCTTTCGCAACGGCAAACCATTTTGCCGTATCGGGGGTCTTTCTTTATTATTTCGTTCTTTTCTTCCATAGAGAGGGTCTTGAAGTAGTGAGCGGGGCGTCTTATGGGGTTGTAGTCAACCTTGACATCGGCTTTCATACCCGCGTCTGTGAGAAGCTTCTCCACGTATTCGGCAATAGCGGGAGCCGAGGAAAGTCCGGGGCTTTCGATGCCTGCCAGGGTAATTACGCCGTCGTTCATTTTTATTATGAAATCGCCCGTACTGCCTACTGCGCGAAGTCCGCAGAAGGAGGTTATAACCTTGTTGAGCGGAAGATTCTTCACGTTGTCGTTGGCTTTGGAAACCACGGACGCAAAGCCTTCTGCGGTGGTTTTGGTATCTTCCTTGTCCAAAATATCGGTTGCCGTGGGACCAAGCAAAAGGTTGCCGTCAACCGTGGGTGAAACAAGGATACCCTTGCCCATTTTTGTGGGGGTATGGAATATTGTATGGGAGCAGAAATTTCCGCACTCTCTGTCAAGCAGCATATAGTCGCCGCGTCTGGGGTGAACTTCGACGTCGGCGTCGCCAGTCATTGCGGCGATTTTATCCGAGTAAAGTCCCGCACTGTTGATGAGGTACTTTGTCTCAACGGTCTCGCCCTTTGACGAGGTAACGGCAAAGCCGCCGTCTGTTTTCTTTATATCGGAAACCTCGAAATTAAGCTTAAGCTCTGCACCGTTGTCCATAGCGTTGCCCACTGCGGCAATGGTGAGCTCGTAGGGGCAGATGATGGCACCTGTGGGCGCAAGCAGAGCGCAGTCAAGGTCGTCGTTGAGATTGGGCTCAAGCTCGTGCAGCTCTTTTCTCTCAACAAGGCGAACGCCCTTAACGCCGTTGGCGATTCCTCTTGCCACAAGCTTTTCAACCTCTTTGCGTTCGCTCTCAAAAGCAACCACCAACGAGCCGTTGCGGTTGTATTTTACACCAAGCTCGCGAGTGACCTGCTCCATCATCTCCGAACCTCTCACGTTAAGCTTTGCCTTAAGTGAACCCTCTGCGGCGTCAAATCCCGCGTGAACTATTGCGCTGTTTGCCTTTGTGGAACCCATAGCAACGTCGGATTCCTTCTCCAAAATCAAAATTTTCAGGTCGTATTTTGCAAGCGTTCTGGCAACCAACGCACCAACCACGCCCGCACCTACAACAACTACGTCGTACATACTATATCCTCCTGATAATATAATCAAATACACCCATAAATTATATCACTACAATTTATGGGTGTCAATGGTGTTTGTGCAGTTTTGTGAATTTTGGCTTTGAATTTTGGTTATTTTGACGGTTTTGACTCCTTGATTTCGGTTCGTTTAAGCCTTCTGTATTTTGACGGGCTGGTTCCGTAGGAGGTTTTGAAGCATCTCAAAAAGTGTGCGAAAGAGCGGAACCCGCACTTGGTGCAGATTTCGGTAATCGAATGGTCGGTGGCGTACAGCAGATTTTTGGCGTATTCAAGTCTCAGCTTTGTCACGTATTGGGTTATGGTACACGAGGTTTCGGCGTGGAAAAGCTGGCTGAGGTAGTGGGGCGAAAAGTTGCTTTGTGCCGCCAATTTTTCAAGCGATATTTCGTTTTTGAAGTTCTTGTGAAGGTAGAGCAACACGTTTTGTATCTGGGTTTTTCTGATGCTTTCTTCTCCGAATTCGGCACAGGAGCGGTCTCTTATGAGCAAAATAAGCGACTCTATGATTATGGAGCCTATCTCTGCCGCACCGCTTTCGTTTTTGTAGCACCTTTCCATAGCCTCAAAGAGCTTCAGGGCGATATCAAAATCGCTGTCCTCCAGCACGCAGCGGCAGTGTGAATTGATAACCGTGGCGAGAATGTTTCCGCTTACCGTATCCTGCTTGAAACGCACGTTGTATCGGCTGAAAGCTCCTCCGCTTTCAATTTCGTAGGAGTGTATGTCGGAAGGATTGATTATGTATATCGAGCCTTTTGTTATGCTTCTTTTCTTTCC